>NZ_JBJZOU010000028.1:0-36545 GCF_057808395.1 Serratia sp. TSO36
CGCAGGTAGCGGCTGTCGTTCACCAGCGCCGAGGCGATGTCCGCATGGATTTGCCCCGACAGCTGACGGAACGCCTGCCGCGCTTCGCCCGCCGTGCCGCTGCCGAGCAGGCTCTCGTACACCGGGTTGCCCGCCGCCAGCGCATCCGCCGCCGCCGCCACCGCCCGCTCGTTCGGCGTCTGCGCCACGCTGGCGAAGCTGGTGCCGTTTCGCCCGACGCTCAGCGTCACCCCGGTCGGCTGGTAGCTCAGCCCGGTACCGAGGAACAGGTAGTTCGGCGCCACCGCGTCAAACTGCCCGCTCACCCCCTGCTGCGCGCTCAGGATGGTGTACTGCTGGCCCAGCAGGCTGCGCACCTCGCTTTGCGTCAGCAGGTTGGGGCTGTTCTCCAGCGTCACCGCCACCTCGCCGCCGCCGATCGTCGCCGATCCGCTGCTCTGGATCCGATCGCTCTGGCCGTTCGGCCCCACTTCCACCGCGTAGCGCGAACCCGGCTCGAAGCTGACGTTGCCGGCCACGTTAAGGGTACCGATCGAGTTGCCCGGCGCCACGGTGCCGCCCTGACGGGCGGTCAGCGAACCGACCGTACCGCTGCCGCCGACGATGCCGCCGCTCTGCACGCTGACGGCCGAAGTGACCGAGCCGTTGACTGCCAACCGCCCCTGATTGACCAGCGTCGGGCCGGAATAGGTGTTGTTACCCGTCAGCACCAGCGTGCCGATGCCCTGCTTGGTCAGGCCGCCGTGGCCAGAGATGTTGTTGGAGTAGACTTCCAGTTCGCAGCTGATGTCGTCACACTTTCTGGCGTGCAGCGTGCCGGCATCCACCTCGGCGCCCAGGCCCGGAATATTGGCGACAAACTGTGTCGGGCCGTAGGCCACGCCCGTCGGATCCGGGATGCGGAACTCCGCCGGAATATCCTCGACGGTATAGAACATGCCCGGGCCGTTAATGGCTTTGCCCAGGTTGATCATCCCCCAGCCGTAGAGCGCGTCGATGCCCGGCGCGCCCATGTCGGTGGCGGTAGTTTTCAGCACGTCGGCAATCTGCGCCGAACTCATGTACGGGAAACGCTGCAGCAACACCGCCACCGCGCCGGTGACGTGCGGCGTCGCCATCGAGGTGCCGTTTTTATTGCCGTAGTCCGACACCAGGTTGGCCGGATCGGAACCGTTGGCCACGGTGCTGTAGATTTTGCTGCCCGGCGACGAGACGCAGAAGCTGGCGGTATAGCCGCAACGGGAAGAGAAGCTGCTGATGGTGTAAGGCACGCTGTTGGCCGAAGCCGCATCCTGCGCCACGCTGGCGACCGACAGCCAGTTCGGCGCGATGTCCGGCACGAAGTAGGCCAGCCCGCTGATCACATCCGGCTGGTTGTAGTTGCCGTCGTTACCGGCGGCGAACAGCACCAGAATATTTTTGCGCGCGGCGTCGATGGCGCCCTGATAGCCTGCGCCGGCCAAGCTGCCGAGCAGCGGTTTGACCTGATCGAATTGTTCCTGCGCATCCTTCAGCTCAAAGTGCAGCGCGTTAGGATCGCGGCCGCCGTCGGACAGAAAGTCGGGAATACTGACGCCCCAGCTGTTGTTGATCACCCGCACGCCGTTGTTGATCATCGCCTGCCAGCCGGCATTGGTGACGGCGCCGTCCAGGCCGAGGAATTCACCATAGGCCGGGCCGTCGTTGTCGTTATCGACGCTGATCACCTGCGAATCGAAAGCCACGCCGTGCATGCCGACGCCGTCGCGGTTGGCGGCGCTGATGCCCGCAACGTGCACCCCATGATTGCTCAGCATGCCCTGTGAGCCGCTGTAGAAGTGGAAGGTGCCGTCGAAGTAAAAGCGGTCGCCGGCGTTAATGCCCGGCCGGTGCGGATCGGTGTAGGCGCGATAGCCTTCGGTGACCACGTTGATCAGTTTGCCGTCGCCGGCGAACTCGGGATGGCGGTTGACCGGGGTATCGAAAATGCCCACCTTCTGCCCTTTGCCGGTATAGCCGGCGGCGTAGGCCTCATCGGCGTGGATCGCCCCCAGCCCCCAGTTGGCGTTGAATTCGGCGTTGCGCCAGCTGGCCGGATCGCCGGCTTGGCCGTTCACCTCGTGCGGCGCCGCCTGTGCATACCCCGCCAGCGCCATGCAGCAGACCAGCGCGTTCAGCCGCCACGGCGAGCGGCGAGCATTTCCTTTGCTATCAAAACCCATTGTTGTTGTCATTTCCTTACCTTTTGCTTGTTATTGGCCGACGCCTCAGGTGCGCCGGGCTTTCATTAGCAGGATGTGAAAAAGGAACCGTCCGCAGACGGTTCCGGTACAAGGATTGAATCGATGGTGTTTGTGCTTAGAAGCGCCAGGTGAAACCGGCGTTGACGCTGTTGTCCTGGTGGTTCTGCGACAGCAGCCCGCCGTAGCCCAGCGACAGCGTGGCGTTCTCGTTCACCGCCACTTCCGCCCCCGCCTTCAGCACCATGCCGTCGCGCGAGACCGGCACGCTGTCCACCACGAACGGCGCGTTGCCGCCGTTGAACCGCAGCCCGGTACCTCGTTCCAGCCCGCCGTACTGATGTTGCCATCCCAGCTCGCTGCGCAGCGCCACCGTCGTGCCCGCGCTCACCTGCCATTCGGTGTCCGCACGCAGGCCCAGCGTCGACACCGTCGCGTCCGTGTGCTGCTTGTCGCCGCGCAATGCCGCCGCGCCGCCGCTTTCCGCGATGCCGTTGTTCTCGAAGTTCACGTACGCCAAGTTCACGAACGGCTCCAGATTCAGCCACTCACCCTGCACGCTGTAGCCCGCTTCCGCGAACAGCTGCTCGGTGCGCGCGCTGTACTTCGCCGTGTCGCGGTCCGACTGCATCCCGTAGTTCACCGACCGCTTGGTGTCGATGCGGTGCCAGGTGTAGCCCGCCCCGCCGCGCAGCGCCAGCGCCCCGAACTGCTTGTCGCCGTACGCCGCCAGGTGGTAGTTGTCGCTGTCCGCCTTCGACCCGTACCCGCCGTGCAGCGAGGTGCGGGTGTAGCCGGTCGCCACCCCCAGCCGCCAGTCGTCCGCCGCCGAGTCCAGCCCCACCAGCACCCCGTAGGTCGAGGCCTGATAACCCGTGGCGTTGGCGTCGCCCGACGCGTGGTCCCACGCCCCCAGCAGCTGCGCCCAGGCACCGCCCTCGTCCGCCTTGATGGCCGACGAGCTCGCCAGCCCTTCCGCCTGACGCAGACGCCCGTTCAGCGCCTCGCGCAGGTAGCGGCTGTCGTTCACCAGCGCCGAGGCGATGTCCGCATGGATTTGCCCCGACAGCTGACGGAACGCCTGCCGCGCTTCGCCCGCCGTGCCGCTGCCGAGCAGGCTCTCGTACACCGGGTTGCCCGCCGCCAGCGCATCCGCCGCCGCCGCCACCGCCCGCTCGTTCGCCGTCTGCGCCACGCTGGCGAAGCTGGTGCCGTTGCGCCCGACGCTCAGTGTCACCCCGGTCGGCTGGTAGCTCAGCCCGGTGCCGAGGAACAGGTAGTTCGGCGCCACCGCGTCAAACTGCCCGCTCACCCCCTGCTGCGCGCTCAGGATGGTGTACTGCTGGCCCAGCAGGCTGCGCACCTCGCTTTGCGTCAGCAGGTTGGGGCTGTTCTCCAGCGTCACCGCCACCTCGCCGCCGCCGATCGTCGCCGATCCGCTGCTCTGGATCCGATCGCTCTGGCCGTTCGGCCCCACTTCCACCGCGTAGCGTGAACCCGGCTCGAAGCTGACGTTGCCCGCCACGTTCAAGGTGCCGATCGAGTTGCCCGGCGCCACGGTGCCGCCGCCGCGGGCGGTCAGCGAACCGACCGTGCCGCTGCCGCCGACGATGCCGCCGCTCTGCACGCTGACGTCCGAGGTGACCGAGCCGTTGACTGCCAACCGCCCCTGGTTGACCAGCGTCGGGCCGGAATAAGTGTTGTTACCCGTCAGCACCAGCGTGCCGATGCCCTGCTTGGTCAGGCCGCCGTGGCCGGAGATGTCGTTACTCCAGAAGTCCAGGCCGCACAGCACATCGCTGCAGACGCGCTCGGTCGGTTTGCCCTTGTCCAGCACCGCGCCGACGCCCGGCAGATCCACCACGAACTGGGTCGGGCCGTAAGCCACGCCCGTAGGATCCGGGATGCGGAATTCTTCGGGAATATCCTCGACGGTCGCCAACATGCCAGGGCCGTTGATGGCTTTGCCCAGGTTGATCATCCCCCAGCCGTAGAGCGCGTCGATGCCCGGCGCCCCCATGTCGGTGGCGGTGGTTTTCAGCACTTCCGCCACCTGCGCGCCATTCAGATACGGGAAACGCTCCATCAGCACCGCGACGCTGCCGGCCACGTGCGGCGCCGCCATCGAGGTGCCGCTGTATTTGGCATAGCCGGTCGTCAGATTCTCCACGCTGGTGCCTTCAATCACCGAGCTGTATACCCGGGTGCCCGGCGCCGAAACGCAGAAGCTGGCGGTGTAGCCGCAGCGGGAAGAGAAGGTGCTGATGCTGTAGTCGCCGCTATTAGAGGGATCCTGCAAGCTGGCGACCGACAGCCAGTTCGGTGCAATCTCCGGCACGAAATAGGCCAGGCCGGCCATGGCATCGGGGTTATTCAGATTGCCGTCGTTACCGGCGGCGAAGATGGTGACCACGCCGCTGCGCGCCGCGTCGATCGCGCCCTGATAGGCGCCGCCGGGCTTGGTGCCGAGGATCTGTTTGATCTGATCGAACTGCTTTTGCGCATCGTTCACCGTGAAGTGTGGATAAGCCGGGTCATAACCCCCCTCCTCAAACTTTTCGGTAATGCCGATGCCCCAGCTGTTGTTGATGATGCGCGCGCCGCTGGCCACCAGCGCATCCCAGCCGGCCTGGTACACCGCGCCGTCGTTGCCGAGGATGATGCCGTCCTCCGGGCCGGGATCGCCGTTTTCGGCGCTGATGATCTGCGCGTTGAACGCCACGCCGTGCATGGCGCCGCCGTCGCGGCTGCCGGCGGCGATGCCGCCCACGTGGGTGCCGTGCGAACCGAGCGTGCCATCGGAGTCCACGCTCGGCGTACCGTCATAGCGGAAAGTGTCGCCTTTTTTCACCGGGATATAGGGATCGGTGTATTCGCGGATGCCTTCGGTGACCAAATTGATCACCTTATTCTCACCGGCAAATTCGGGATGCTTGGCGTAGACCGGCTGATCGAAAATGCCAAGTTTGATGCCTTTTCCGGTATAACCAGCGGCGTAGGCCTGGTCGGCGTGGATCGCCCCCAGCCCCCATTCCGCGTTGAACTCACTGCTGCGCCAGCTGGCCGGATCGCCTGCTTTGCCGTTCTCTATATAGTTGGCGGCCTGCGCCCCGCCGATCGCCGTCAGGCAGATCAGCATCGCGCTCCATTGTGCGCGATGAACTCCGATTTCAGGCCAGCCGAAGGCCGCCCGAGCGGATTTGACTCCTCTAAGTTTCTTCTCCATCCCAGATACCGTCCGTTGTTGTTTGCAAATGTTTTATAAGATTTTTTGTGTAACAGTTTGGTAACACCAAATAAATAAAGCACAACAATCTCAAGTGCGCTTAATGTGTCATCCGGCAGTTCGGCGGGAGGAGAGAAAGTTTCAGGGGTGAATCAGGCCAGCGACGATAAGAAATGACAATGACGCTTGGCGGTATCGGAGCGGCGATAGCACGTGAGGGAATAAATATTAATTAACTGATAAATAAAAATATAATTCAGGGGTAAATGAAGGGTGTGGCCGCCTGAAAAGTGCTTAACAGGCGTCTTTTATCACTTTTAATTATAAATTTTGCCAATATTCACTCAGTGAATTATGCTGGTTTTTCAGTCAGCCATCGGCAAAAATTGGATTATCCTGCTGATGTTTTTTTGCGGTTCGTCGCGTCCTCTTCCGCCTGACGAAGGATGGCTTTGGCCATCCATTGCGTGACGTCCTGAATGCTCTCAAGCTCCAGCCCCCAGATATCTTTCAGCACCAGGAACACCTCCGAGCCGTAAATCAGCGAGAAAGCATGAATCACTCTCTGCAGAGAGTCCGGCGGCAGTTTGCCCTGCAGCGGTTCTACCGCCAGCGCCAACAGACGCTTGCGGTTGCCGCGCACGAATTTTTCGCCCGGCGTCGCGTGCGCCCACTGCTGCAAAGAGAGCTGCAACGCCGCGCGCAACGCCCCCTCGTGCCGTTCCATCTGAGGATAGGCGAAGGTCAGCAACTGCTGGATGCGCTTCAGGGCATCATCGTCTTGCGGGCGCCATTCCAGAATAGGCCCCAGGCTTTCCGCCACCACGGCGCTAATCAGCGCACTCTGGGTCGGAAAGTAGCGGTAGGCGGTCGCACGCGATACCTGCGCATACGCCGCCAGTTCGGTGATCGAAGGAAACGCGCCTTCGTCATACAGCGCCATCGCGCTGGCCAGCAACAAACGGTAGGTTTTTGCCCGGGTGGACGTCAGTGAAGGATCGAACGGGGTGGGAAAAGCATTTATCGGCACTTAAACCTCATACATCTGTACATGCTTGCGCGGCTGGAGATACGCCACTGCCGACAGGTTGACGACAAAGGCTCGGCCGCGCAAAAAGCTCAAAAATGAGACAGAAGTCCCATTTTGCACTGAGCTGCCCTTGCAAAAATGATACTGCCGTCTCATTATATAAATACATTAATCAATTTAATTTAAATGCCAACACCAGGGCACCTAAAAAAATATAATACATTAATTTTTAAAATAAAAATTAGAAGCACCTCGGAAAAACCCATGAAAGATACTTCAAATTTTGTCTATATTGCTACCACAGCAGATACGAAAGGACAAGAGTTGGAGTATGTGCGGCGGCTGATTGCCAGCCTGGATTTACCCACGCGAACCGTCGATCTCTCCACCCGTAGCTTGCCGTTTGACTCCCCGGCCGATATCGGCCCAGAAGAGGTCGCTCGCCACCATCCGGCGGGCGCCGGCGCGGTCTTCTGCGCCAGCCGCGGCCAGGCGATCGCCGCCATGGCGACCGCTTTCGAACGCTTTATCCTGACGCGCCGCGATATCGCCGCCCTGCTTGGCCTGGGCGGCTCCGGCGGCACCGCCATCATCACGCCGGCCATGCAGCAACTGCCGATCGGTCTGCCGAAAGTGATGGTCTCGAGCATGGCGGCGGGTGACGTTTCCGCCTATGTCGGCGCCAGCGATATCAGCATGCTGTATTCGGTCACCGATCTCGCCGGCCTGAATCGCATCTCGCGACGGGTGCTGGGCAACGCGGCGCGCCAGATAGCCGGCGCAGTCCGCTTCGCCGCCGTCGACTCTCACGACGACAAGCCGGCGATCGGCCTGACAATGTTTGGCGTCACCACGCCCTGCGTTCAGGCGTTGATTGCCGAGTTGGGATCGCAATGGGATTGTCTGACGTTTCATGCGACCGGCAGCGGCGGCAGAGCGTTGGAAAAACTGATCGATAGCCGCCAACTGCACGGCGCCATCGATTTGACCACCACCGAAGTGGCCGATCACCTGTTTGGCGGCGTGCTGCCCTGCAATACCGATCGTTTCGGTGCCATCGCGCGTACCGGCATCCCGTGCGTGCTCTCCTGCGGCGCGATCGACATGATCAACTTCGGCGCGCCGAACACGGTGCCGGCTCGCTATGCCAACCGTCTGCGCCACCCTCACAACCCGCAAGTGACGCTGGTGCGCACCAGCGCGCGGGAGAATGCGTTAATGGGGCGTTGGATGGGCGAAAAAATCAACGCCTGCGCGGGCGAAGTGCGTTTCGTTATCCCGGCGGGCGGCGTATCGGCTCTGGACGCGCCCGGGCAACCGTTCTGGGATCCGGCGGCGTTGGCCGCCTTTACGCAAGCGCTGGAAGAAACGGTGCACGCCACCGACAAACGCCGGTTGATAAAAACGCCTTATCATATTAACGACCCGCGCTTTGCTCAGGCCGTTGCCGAGCAGTTCCGGCACATGGTCAGCGGAGAATGATTATCACTCACTGCATAGCCTGCCAGTGATAACGCCAAATAGAAAAAGGGCCAGACAAATAGTCTGGCCCTTTTTTATTCACCGCGAGCGGATATTACTGATCGGAGGACATCTGCGCCTTCATTTTATTCATGTGGTCCATCATCTTTTGCTCACGTTTCTGATAATTCTCATTGTATTGTTTTTTCTGCTCAGGGGTCAGCAGGTTATACATTTTATTTTCCGCTTTGGCGCGCTCCAGCATGCGTTCGGATTGCGCTTTGCCAATCGCGTCAATTTGCGCCTTCGCCTTCGCTTCGTCAAAGCTGTCGGAAGCGACCAGATTGTGCAGCGCCTGGCGCTCCTCTTTCATGCCCGGCCCGCGCTTCTGGTGCGACTCTTTCATGATATCGCGCATCTGCTGGCGCTGCTGCTCGGTCAGGTTCAGCCCGGCGAACGGGCCACCTTTGCCTTCACCCTTGTGATGCATCATTTTCATCGGCGCCGCATCCGCCGCCGGGGCAGTGGTGTCTGCAGCGAACGCCGCGGAAGCAGAACCCAGGGCCAGCGTGGAAGCAATAAATAAAGCCGTCAATTTACGCATAATCATTTCCTTAAAAGTTTTTCTTCATCAGGAGCGCTGTACGTTAACAGGCTCATTCGTCGTCGGAGATAATAATAGGCTGATAAATTTCAAGTAATGCGAGGGTGTGTAAACTTTTTAAAACCCGTCTCGGATTTATTCACCAATTATGAGAAAACTATGAAGATGGCGTTTATTTGATGGAAATTTTAATTTCCCGGCAACAATCCCCCCGGTGGAGTTATTTTTCCGCTTTCCCCTTACCGTTATAATTTACTCGCCTGCACGGCAACCTTACATCAACCGTTTTCCGATAACGGGGGAAGTCAGTACCAGCATCACAGGATCCGATGTTCTCCTACACTTTAAGACAACCGGCCGCCGGGCGACGTTTACACCGCAAAACTAATCATTGCTTATATAATAGTTTCCATCACCCGCCCCGCCTGTGAAAACCTGTTATATGATGCACAGATGCGTACGGCGATCGCTTTCGGGCCAACAGGCTGCCCGGAGCTGTGCTGACCGGCCGCCCGTGCTCTTTTGAGGAATCATCATGCCCGCAGACCAAGGCCCTGAGCTTCTTAACGCCCACTTCGGCACCCAAAGCCCCCACTGGCGGCTGGCGTTTGACAGCAATGCCCTGGAGCTGTCCGCCGTTAAAGGCAAAGCCCACGTCGCGGTGGCGCTCAGCGCCATGGAAGCGGCGAAAATCCGTCGCCTGACCGGCGTCACCGCCAGCCTGGAGCTGACCATTACGCTAGCCGGTGCACCGCTGCATCTGCATCTGGTCGGCCGCCGCGTCAACAACCTCGAATGGGCGGGCACCGCTTCCGCCTTCAGCGACACCCAATCTGTGGCGCGCGACCTGGTGCACGGCCTCTCCTTCGCCGAGCAGGTGGTGTCCGAAGCCAACTCGGTGATCGTGATCGTCGATCAACACGGCCGCATTCAGCGTTTCAACCGGCTGAGCGAGGAGTATACCGGGCTGCACGAACACGAGGTGATCGGCAAAAACGTTTTCCAGCTGTTTATGAGCCCGGAAGAAGCCGCCGCTTCGCGGCGCAACATCGCCGGCTTCTTCCGCAACGGTTCGTCCTATGAGGTGGAACGCTGGGTAAAGACGGTCAAGGGCGAACGGCTGTTCCTGTTCCGCAATAAGTTCGTGCACAGCGGCAGCGGCAAAAACGAAGTCTTTCTGATCTGCTCCGGTACCGACATCACCGAAGAACGCCGGGCGCAGGAGCGGCTGCGGGTGCTGGCCAACACCGATCTCATCACCGGCCTGCCGAACCGTAACGCCATCCAGGACAAGATCAATCACGCCATCGCCACGCGCGGCGAAGAGAGTTTCGGCCTGGTATACCTCGATCTCGACAACTTCAAAAAGGTCAACGACGCCTACGGCCATATGTTCGGCGATCGGCTGCTGGTCGAGGTCGCGCTGGCGATCCTCGGCTGCCTGGGCCCGGACCAGGTGCTCGCCCGCCTCGGCGGCGACGAATTCCTGGTGCTGGCACCGCAAGCCGATCGCGAGCGCCTGCAAACGCTGGCGCAGCGCATCATCGACAGGCTGAAAACCCCTTTCCGCATCGGCCTGATTGAGGTGTATACCGGCTGTTCGATCGGCATCGCGCTGTGCCCGGAGCACGGCAACGATCTCGACAGCCTGATCCGCAGCGCCGATACCGCCATGTACGTCGCCAAGGAGCACGGCAAACGTACCTATACCGTCTTCTCGCCGGAGATGAATAAACGCGTCGCCGAATACATGTGGCTGGACACCAATCTGCGCAAAGGGCTGGAGCAAAATCAGCTGGTGCTGTATTACCAGCCGAAAATCGACGCGCACAGCGGTGAAGTGCACAGCGTGGAAGCGCTGGTGCGCTGGGATTCGCCGGAGCGCGGCCTGATCCCGCCGCTGCAGTTCATTTCCTATGCCGAGGAGTCCGGCCTGATCGGCCCGCTCGGCCAATGGGTGCTGCAGACCGCCGCCGGGCAGGCGGCGCAGTGGCAAGAACAGGGCTTGAATCTACGGGTGGCGGTCAACCTCTCTGCCCGTCAGCTGGCCGATGACAGCATCGTCAACGACCTGCTCGGGGTGCTACGCCGTCACCGCATGGCCCCCTGTCTGCTGGACTTCGAGTTGACCGAAAGCAGCCTGATTGAAGACGAGAACCGCGCGCGCGCGTTGATCACCCGGCTGCGCGAACTGGGCGCGCAGGTGCATCTCGACGACTTCGGCACCGGCTATTCGTCGCTGGCGCAGCTGGCGCGCATTCCTCTGGACGCCATCAAGCTGGATAAAAGCTTCGTGCGCGGGGTGAATTTCAACCCGGTATCGCAATCGTTGGTGCGCGCGATCGTTGCGGCGGCGGAGGCGTTGGCCTTCCGTGTGATCGCCGAAGGGGTGGAGACCGAGAGCGAAAACCACTTCCTCGACGAGGTCGGCGTGGACGAAAAACAGGGCTTTCTGTTTGCGCGGCCAATGCTCCCGGAACAGCTGGAGCATTGGCTGCAGTCCTATCGCCCGCGCTCACCCTCCGCATGAGGCGGGCGCGTTAAGGTTAGCCGGCACGACGCAGGTTCAGGGTATGGCGATCCTGCAACATCACCAGCCGCTCGATGTAGGCGCGGTCTTTTTCCTCAATGGTAAAGGCCGAGTGCACCCAATCTTCGGTAATGTCCATCAGCTCGGAGCGCGTCAGCTGCAACACGCGCTGACGCGCCCGCAGCATGGCGCGCATGCCGTTGAGCTTCGGCCGAATGGTATCGATAAAGGTGCGCGTCGCCATGTAGGCGTCGCCGGGCTGGAACAGCTGATCCACCAGCCCGCGGCTCTCGAACCACTCTGCGGTGTGCGACTCGCCGCCCCAAATCAGCTCCTCGGCCAAGCGCATGCCCGCCTTGCGTGCCACCAGCGAGTAGCCGCCCATACCGGGAAACAGGTTGAACGCGATCTCCGGAAACCCCATGCGGGCATTGTTCTGCGCCAGCACGAAATGGTGCGCCAACGCCGCTTCAAAGCCGCCCCCCAGCGCGCTGCCTTCGACCATCGCAATGCTGACCGCGCCGGTGTCGAAACCGCGAGCCGCCGCATGCACGCAGTCGATGCAGGCGCGCGCGTAGGCCATCATCGCCTCGCGCTTGCGGTTTTTGATCGCATCGGCGAAGAACTGCAGATCGCCGCCGACGTTGAACATGTTCGGCACCAGCGAGCCGGTGACCCAGAAATCGAACCGCAGCGAAGACTCCTTCGCCGCCTGCGCCAGCGTCATGATGTCTTCGATCAGCGCCTGGTTGAAGCAGGGGCGCGGCGCGGCGCGCAGCAGCATCCACATGATGTGCCGCCCCTCTTCATAGTAGGCGGACAGCTGCGACAGATTGCCCGCTTCGGTAAACGGGCGGCAGGTGGGGTGATTAAGCAATTTCATAAGACCTTCCAGTTTTTCTGTTGATGACGGATGAGACCGTTCCAGCCCCTACGGCTGCAGCGGAGCGGCGAGCGGCAAAGCGCAACGCCACATCATGAGTAAACGCTTTCTCGCCGACGAAACAGATAAAAATTGGAGGTAGGAAAGTGAAAAAAACTGAGGCGCCACGGGGTTTTCATAGGAGTTTTACCTATCGCGCCATCGTCGGCATTTCATGCCGGGCGCTAACGCGCTAAGCTCGGAAAATGACCGTTTGCCGCCCCGGCGCTCAAAACGCCGCGGGGCTTTGGCTATAATCAATGCTGAAACATGCCGTTTAACGTTAAGGAAATCGTGAAGTAATGCCTACAGGACCAGACCAGGAACGCCGCCAGCCCGCACAAGACACGCCGCCGAAGCCGCTTATCGCCATCAAGACCGGCCATGAGACCCTCGACCGCCGCATCGGTGGTTTTTCACGTCTGATTGAACGTATCAAAGCCTGGCCGAGCGTGGCGCACCTGCTGCGCGCGGCCGAACGCTTTAACGATCGGCTGGGTAGCCAGTTCGGCGCCGCCATCACCTATTTTTCATTCCTCTCGCTGATCCCGATCCTGATGGTGTCGTTCGCCGCCGCCGGCTTCGTGCTGGCCTCCAATCCGGACCTGCTGGCCCGCTTGATCAACCGGATCGTCGGCAGCATCAGCGATCCGACGCTGGCCAGCACGCTGAAGAACACCGTCAATACCGCCATTCAGCAGCGCACCACCGTGGGGTTGACCGGTCTGGCGCTGGCACTCTATTCCGGCATCAGCTGGATGGGCAATCTGCGCGAGGCGATCCGCGCGCAGTCGCGCGATGTCTGGGAGCGCAATCCGCAGGATCAGGAGAAAATCTACTTCAAATATACCCGCGACTTCATCTCGCTGACCGGCCTGGTGGTCGCGCTGATTATCACGCTGTCGCTGACCTCGGTCGCCGGGTCGGCGCAGGCGGCGATCGTCAACGCGCTGGGGCTGGACGGCATCGAATGGCTGCGGCCGGCGCTGACGACGATCGCGCTGTCGATCTCGATCTTCGCCAACTATCTGCTGTTCCTGTGGATTTTCTGGATGCTGCCGCGCCACAAACCGAAGAAAAAAGCGCTGCTGCGCGGCACCTTGCTCGCCGCCATCGGCTTTGAAGTGATCAAGTTCGTGATGACCATGACGCTGCCGCAGGTGGCGAAGTCGCCTTCCGGCGCGGCCTTCGGATCGGTGATCGGGCTGATGGCGTTCTTCTACTTCTTCGCTCGTTTGACGCTGTTTTGCGCCGCCTGGATCGCCACCGCCGACTACAAAGGCGACAAAGCGTTGCCGGAACGCGAGCCGCCAGCGCGCTGAAGCCATGCAATCGTGCCGGTGTTATCGCACACACCGGCACGTTCATCTGGTTAACAGCCAAAAAACCAGTCAATACATCTGAATCGCACGGTGCGCCATCCGGAAACCAGCATAACAAACTGCCCAGTCACTTTTCTTTGCCGTTTTTACAGCCATTCCCTCTGCGCGAACTCCATTTCTCAACGTTTAACGCTGCAGAAAAGAAGCCCGGTAAAACATTAGTCTTTTTAACCGGTTAGGAGCGACGTTGCCCAAAGCTCCCGCGTTGAAAAGGCCGCATGCTGTCACTAAGATGGATTTTTACCCCCTCTAACGATAAGAAATATTATGCAAGCCACCATCGCACCCCCACTCGACGCCGACGAGGCGTCCACACCGGTGAACTCCCGCGGGAAAGTCATCGTCGCCTCGCTGGTCGGCACCGCCATCGAGTTCTTCGACTTCTACATCTACGCCACCGCCGCGGTGATCGTGTTCCCGCACATCTTCTTCCCGCAGGGCGACCCGACCACCGCGACGCTGCAGTCGCTGGCCACCTTCGCCGTCGCCTTTGTCGCGCGCCCTATCGGCTCTGCGCTGTTCGGCCACTTCGGCGATCGGGTAGGGCGCAAGGTCACGCTGGTCGCCTCGCTGCTGACCATGGGGATTTCCACCGTGCTGATCGGCCTGCTGCCAAGCTATGAAACCATCGGCATCTTCGCCCCTATCCTGCTGGCGCTGGCGCGCTTTGGGCAGGGTCTGGGGCTGGGCGGCGAATGGGGCGGCGCCGCCCTGCTGGCGACGGAGAACGCGCCGGCCAAAAAGCGCGCGCTGTACGGCTCCTTCCCGCAGTTGGGCGCGCCGATCGGCTTCTTCTTCGCCAACGGCACCTTCCTGCTGCTCTCCTGGCTGCTGAGCGACCAGCAGTTTATGGATTGGGGCTGGCGCGTGCCGTTCATCCTCTCCGCGGCGCTGGTGCTGATCGGCCTGTACGTTCGGGTATCGCTGCATGAAACGCCGGTGTTCGCCAAAGTGGCCAAGGCCGGCAAACAGGTGAAAGTGCCGCTCGGCACGCTGCTGAGCAAGCATCTGAAAGCCACCATCCTCGGCACCTTCATCATGCTGGCGACCTACACGCTGTTTTATCTGATGACGGTGTATTCGATGACCTACGGCACCGCGCCGCAGCCGCTGGGCCTCGGCTACTCCCGCAACAGCTTCCTGTGGATGCTGATGGTGGCGGTGATCGGCTTCGGCGTGATGGTGCCGATCGCCGGCCTGCTGGCGGATGCGTTCGGCCGCCGCAAGACCATGATCGCCATTACCCTGCTGATGATCGGCTTCGCGTTCCTGTTCCCGCCCCTGCTGGGTTCCGGCAATCAGGCGCTGGTGATGGGCTTCCTGCTGTGCGGCCTGAGCATCATGGGGCTGACCTTTGGCCCGATGGGCGCGCTGCTGCCGGAGCTGTTCCCTACCGAAGTGCGCTATACCGGCGCGTCGTTCTCCTACAACGTCGCGTCGATCCTCGGCGCGTCCGTGGCGCCTTATATCGCCACCTGGCTGGCGGCCCACTACGGGCTGTTCTACGTCGGCATGTACCTGGCGGCGATGGCCGGGTTGACGCTGCTGGCCCTGCTGTTGATGAAAGAAACCCGCCACCGGTCGCTGTGATCCCCTGCGGCCCCCTCACTGCGGGGGCCGCACGCGTTGTTCGTTTACTGTCATAAAACCGGGCTATGCTGGATGTTTCTCTCGGTAACAGGATCGGCCGATGTCTCTGCGTCGTGGGGTATTTGTCTGCGTTGCGCTGCTGGCGGCTCTCGCCATCGCGCTCTATTACGGGTTGAAGCCTGATCATCCCGATGCGCTGTGGCGCATCGTCAGCCAGCAATGTCTGCCCAATCAGCAAGCGCATGACAACCCGGCGCCCTGCGCGCAGGTAGATGTGCCGGCCGGCTTCGTGGTGTTTAAAGATCGCAACGGGCCGCTGCAATACCTGCTGATGCCCAGCGCCAAAATCACCGGGATAGAAAGCCCGGCGGTGCTGGACGCCACTACGCCGAATTTCTTCGCCCAGGCTTGGCGCGCGCGCCACGTAATGGCGGAACGCTATGGCAAACCGATCGACGATGGCGATATTTCACTGGCGATCAACTCGGAATATGGCCGCACGCAAAACCAGCTGCACATTCATATCTCCTGCCTGCTGCCGGCGGTAAAACAGCGGCTGGCGCAGATCGGCCCCGATTTTATCGATCAATGGCAACCGCTGCCCGGCGGCCTGTTGGGGCATGACTATCTGGGGCGGCGGGTGACCCCCGCCGAACTGGAACAACAGGGCGCCTTCCGCCTGTTGGCTTCCGGCCTGCCGCGCGCCGAAGGGCGCATGGGCAGCTTCGGCCTGGCGATGACCGCGCTGCCGGACGGCGATTTCCTGCTGCTGGCGACCGAGCGCAGCCTGCTGCCGTTTACCCTGGCCTCGGCGGAAGAGATCCAGGATCACGACTGCCGGCTGCTCACGCCGCCGCCGCACGCCTGACTATTTTTTGCCTTTCATCTCCCGCAGGATCTGCCCGCACTGGTTCTCCTCGCCGCCTTCACTGGGTGAAACCAGCGCCAGCAGCGCCGCCGCCGGCGTCAGCACCGCGCCCAACGCCACCGCCGCCGCGCCGCGGGCGATCAGCGGCCCGGCTTTGACGCCGGCGTCGGGGTGCTTGAAGGTGCCTTTCACGTACAGCGGCGAGCGCAGGGTCAGCACGCGCATCCCCTTGCTTTCCGGATCGATGGACAAATCCAGCCGTTCGGTGGCGAGGTTGGTGTTGCCGGTGATGTTGATCACCGCGTTCTCCGTGTCGAACACGAACAGCCGCGGCGCGGCGACGCCGTTGCGGATGCCGACGTCCGCCGCCGCGCAGTTGATGCCCACCACATCGTCACCGAACAGCTGCGCCACCAGATAGTTGCCGACGTTCAGGCCAAGGATCTCCATCAGGCTGCGGCTGATCACCCCGTTATTGATCAACAGGCGCAGGTCGCCGTTGCTGGTCGCCAGCAGCTCGGCTACCGAATTGCCGCTGCCCGTCAGCCTGGCGTCGCCGTTCATCTGCCCGAGGCTGCGCTTCATCGCCGCCACGTTCGGCAACAGCTGTTTGAGCTGGAGTTTGCGCGCGTGCATATCCACCTGGCCGCGCATCGGCTTTTTGCCGCCGTCGAGGCGCACCACGGCGTTCAGGCTGCCGCCCGCCATGCCGAAGCGCAGCGGATCCAGGCGCAGTTCGCCATTGTTCAGCTTCAGATGCGTGGCCAAATCGCTCAGCGGCAAATCGCTGCCGCGTTCGATACGCGCGGCGGCAAACTTCACGTCCGCATCCATCTTGCGCCAGCTTTGCGTATCGAACTGTTCGACCGGCAGCACTTTATCCGCCGGCTGGCGGCTCTTCTCGCCGCGCCCGGCTTTGGCGGCGTTGGAGTCCGCGCCGATCAGCGGTGCCAGATCCGCCAACCTCAGCTGCCGGGAGCTCACCGCGCCGCTCAGCGTCGGCCGCGGCTTACCGGCAACGTATTTCAAATCGCCGTGAATGTCGCTGTCACCGATTTTGCCGTCGAATTTCTGATATTCGAACACGGCGCCGCCCGGCTGATGCAGGCGGGCAATCAGATGGCCATCGGTCGCATACGGCGGCGTGTTCGGCAGCAGCACGCCGGTCAAGCCATAGAGATTACCCAGGCTTTCGCCGGAAAATTTCAGCTGCACGTCCAGCCCGCCGAGGTTCAGCGGATCGGTCAAGGTGCCCGCCACCGCCACACGGGTGCTGCCGGAGCGCACGTCGGCCTGCAGCGGGAACGGCAGATCGGCGCTCTGCAGCGACAGCATGCCGCCAATCTTGCCGCTGCCGCTCAGCGGCTCGCCGTTGTATTTGCCCTTGACCTGCCAACCGAAGACGTAGTCAGGAGTGGCGGCCTTGCCGCTGCTCTGTTTGCCGGTCACTTCACTGAACGGCAGCGGTTTGCCGAGCGGATCGATGACGGCGCGGAAGTCCGCCTTCAGCGTGGCGTCTTTAAAGGCGATCTGCCCCTTGTCGAACACGATGTCGTGAACGGTGAATGACCAGTCGGAAGGCGGTTGCTGCGGATCCTGGCCAGCGGCCAGGTCAAACGTCCAGTTGTTGTCGCCGTTGGCCAGGCGTTGCAACGACGCATTCGGCTGCTTGAGCCAAATGCGCGGGATCAGCAGTTCTTTCTTCAGCAACGCCAGCGGTGCGATGCTGGCGTCGACGCGCTGCAGCGTCACCATGCTGTCGCCGGGCATGTTTTTCGGGTTACCCAGCCACACGTCTTCGGCGTGAATATGCGGCCAGGGCACCCAGGCGCGCCAGCCGCCCTCATCCCGGTTACGCGACCAGTCGACGCCCAGATCGCCGCGGATGGCGAACGGCCGCCGCAGTTCGGCCGACACTTTGTCGTTGATGGTGGGCTTGAGTCGATTCCAGTCGAAGGTAGCGATGAAGATCGCCAGCGCGGCGACCGCCAGCAGCACAATGCCGCCCAGCCAGCTGAAAACCTTTCCTGTTCTTGTCATAGGGCTCCCTCAGCACATAAACCGGGCTGCCGAATGAAAGGAAAAGGAATGAGCAGCCCCGTTTAAGATTAGCTGAGGATAGGCCGGAGTTCACGCCGGCGCGCCGGGCGCGGCGAACAGCGTCGGTACGCTGTGTAAAGTTTCAAAGCATGCCGGGCGGGAAAGATAGTAACCCTGCGCGGCCAACGCGCCGGAACGCTGCACCAGCCGCCACTCCTGCTCGGTTTCCACGCCTTCGACGATCACCCCGTCGCTGTGCTGGTTCATCATCTTGATCAGGGTGCCGAGCAGCTGCACGCCCTCTTCAGACTGTTTAAGCAAGGTGAACAATTCGCGCGCTACCTTGATGTATTGATAGCGCCAGGCGCCGACGGCGGAGAAGTTGGCCAGCCCGCTGCCGAAATCGTCCAGCCACAGCCGTTCGCCGCCGACCATCTGGTGCAACGGGCGGTTTGACGCCGTTTCGGCGTGCTCCACCAGTTCGAAGCGCAGATAGGGCATCTCGGCGATCTGCCGCTGCAGCTCGCTATGGCGCTGCAACGCTTGCAGCGCCATGCCGTCGATATTGACCGACACCATCAACGCGTGGCGAATGAACAATGCCTGCCAGCGCTGCAACAGCGCCAGCTGTTCCTGGATCACCCGCAAACGCTGGGCGACGCCGAGCGAGGAAAAATACTGTTCCGGGGATTGCCGTTTGTCCGGTTCATTCGGGTGATATACCGCCGTCAGCAGTTCCACCGCCAGCAGCGCGCCGCTGGTGCGATAAATCGGCTGGAAGGTATACAAGCGCCGGCATTGCCGCCAGTAGCGCCGCGATTTGGCGCAGGCATAGAGGGCAAAACAGGGCGCCAGCAGACCCGAGATCAGGTTGGTTATCATCGGTACTATCGCCGTGGCGGGGAAGTGAGAGCGCTGCCGCTGTTTCTTTACCCAGCTTATCGGCCGCGCCGCGCAAAACTTTAAGCACGAATTGCCGCACGGTTTCTTCTTCACCCTGTTTTGGCATGGGCCGATCGCGATCATAAAAAAATCAAAACACCGTTTTAATTTATTGACTCCCCCACCGCCTTGCGTGGAGACTGGCGGTTGTTGCTTCTTCTTTAGCCAGGGCTTATTGACGATGTCTATCCGAAATCTCGCCGTGATCGGCGAATGCATGATCGAACTGTTGCAGCAGGGCGCACAGCTGACGCGCGGCTTTGGCGGCGATACCCTCAACACCGCCGTCTACCTCGCCCGCCAAATGCCGGAACAGACGCTGCAGGTGCATTACGTCACCGCGCTCGGCACCGACAGCTTCAGCGACGAGATGCTGCAGGCCTGGCGGCAAGAGAAGATCGAGACCGGACTGATTCAGCGGTTGGAAAACAAACTGCCGGGCCTGTACGTGATCGAAACCGACGCCGCCGGCGAACGCACCTTCTACTACTGGCGCAACGACGCCGCCGCCCGGTATTGGCTGGCGGGCCCCCAGGCCGACGCACTGTCCGCCCGGCTGGCGCAGTTCGATTACCTGTACCTCAGCGGCATTAGCCTGGCGATCCTCGCGCCTGCCGACCGCACGAAGCTGCTGGCGCTGTTGCGCCGCTGCCGCGCCAACGGCGGCCAGGTTATCTTCGACAATAACTATCGCCCGCGCCTGTGGCACAGCCGTGAGGAAACGCAGCAGGCCTACCGTGAGGTGCTGGCCTGCACCGACATCGCCTTCCTGACGCTGGATGACGAAGAGTCGCTGTGGGGAGCGCAGCCGGTTGAACAGGTGGTGGCGCGCACGCAGGCGCTCGGCGTCGGTGAGATCGTTATCAAACGCGGCGCGGATGCCTGTCTGGTGTTCAGCGTGGAGGGAGAGCGGCTTGAGGTGCCGGCGATCGCGCTGCCGCCGGAGCGCGTGGTGGATACCACCGCGGCGGGCGACTCTTTCAGCGCCGGTTACCTGGCGGTACGCCTGAACGGCGGCAGCGCCCAACAGGCGGCGCAGCGCGGCCACCTGCTCGCCGCAACGGTGATCCAACACCGCGGCGCCATCATTCCCGCAGCGGCGATGCCCGCATAGCCAATAAGGCGGCGGCGAGGTAGCCTCGCCGCCCGCACAATAGATCTCAGAAGCATTGATGAGAGGATGATTGAAAGAATTTCCCTGGCGTTGGCTTATTTCCGCCCAGAGCTGCTAAGCTCGGGTCTTGGCATTGCTGCCTTTTTGAATTTATTAGCCGAGTATAAATTTCAATCCGCCGCACTGACTAGCTGGACTTTGGTGCAGGTCGGGCTGAGCCGCGAACGACAGGGAGGTTACCAATGACCGTCACATTCGCCAACGCCGTCGCCGCAAGACTGCATCTTGACGGTCGACTGCACGCCTTCAGCCAATTCAAATACGCTTATTTGACCTTCAACAAACACCTTCCCGATCGCCATCTGCTGGTCTCGAGCTACCCGCAAGAATGGCTGGACATCTACAGCGCCAATCGCTATCAGCGCATCGATCCCGTCGTGCGCGCCGCCCATAGTCGCTGCGCGCCCTTTATGTGGCACGACACCCCCGTCACCACCGAGGATCGGCATTACCGGAAGATCTTCAGCCAGGCGCGGGAGTACGACATCGTGCACGGCTGCAGCTTTGTTTTGCACGATCACGACAACAACCTGGCGATCTTGTCGATCAGCGCCACGGCAGCCGATGACGCCGAACTGCGGCAGCTGATGGAAGACGAGAGGGCCAGCCTGCAGATGGTATTGGTCGATACCCACCAGCACGCTCTGGCCTTGGCCAGCGCCGAGGCGAGCCGGACAGACCGGCTCTCGCCGCGCGAAGGGGAAATCCTCTACTGGGCCAGCCAGGGCAAAACCTACCATGAGATCGCGCTGATCCTGGGGATAAAAACCGGCACGGTGAAGTTTCACATCGGCAATGCGGTGCGTAAGCTGGGGGTCGCCAACGCCAAACACGCGATCCGGCGCTGCCTCGAACGGCAATTGATCACGCCACCGTAGGCATAAAAAAGCCGGCATCGCTGCCGGCTCTGTGTGCTTTGCCTTGCGGGAAATCAGCCCGCAACGGCGATGCGTTTCATGTCGGTCATGTAGCCACGCAGTTTGCGGCCGACGGTTTCGATAGGGTGGCTGCGCACCGCTTCGTTCACGTCACGCAGCTGCGCGTTGTCCACCGCCGTACCCGCCACGGCTTTACCCAAATCGCCCGCCTGCAGGGTGGTCATGAAGTCCTTCAGCAACGGCACCGCCGCGTTGGCGAACAGGTAGTTGCCGTACTCTGCGGTATCGGAGATAACCACGTTCATTTCATACAGACGCTTACGCGCAATGGTGTTGGCGATCAGCGGCAGCTCGTGCAGCGATTCGTAGTAAGCCGACTCTTCGATGATGCCGGCATCGACCATGGTTTCGAACGCCAGCTCAACGCCCGCTTTCACCATCGCCACCATCAGCACGCCGTGATCGAAGTACTCTTGCTCGCTGATTTTGCCTTCAAACTGCGGCGCATTCTCGAACGCGGTTTTGCCGGTCTCTTCGCGCCAGGTCAGCAATTTCACGTCGTCTTCCGCCCAGTCGGCCATCATGCCGCTGGAGAAAGCGCCGGAGATGATGTCGTCCATGTGCTTCTGGAACAGCGGCGCCATGATGGTTTTCAGCTGTTCGGACAGCGCATAGGCACGCAGCTTGGCCGGGTTGGACAGGCGATCCATCATCAGGGTGATGCCGCCCTGCTTCAGCGCTTCGGTGATGGTTTCCCAGCCGAACTGAATCAGTTTCTCGGCGTAAGCCGGATCGGCGCCCTCTGCAACCAGCTTGTCGAAGCACAGCAGCGAACCCGCCTGCAGCATGCCGCACAGAATGGTCTGCTCGCCCATCAGGTCGGATTTCACTTCGGCGACGAAGGAGGACTCCAGCACGCCGGCGCGGTGGCCACCGGTCGCCGCCGCCCAGGCCTTGGCGATCGCCATGCCTTCGCCTTTCGGATCGTTTTCCGGGTGAACCGCAATCAGGGTCGGCACGCCGAAGCCGCGCTTGTACTCTTCGCGCACTTCGGTGCCCGGGCATTTCGGCGCGACCATCACCACGGTGATGTCTTTACGCACCTGCTCACCCACTTCAACGATGTTGAAGCCGTGGGAATAACCCAGCGCCGCGCCGTCTTTCATCAGCGGCTGCACCGCGCGCACCACGGAAGAGTGCTGCTTGTCCGGCGTCAGGTTGACCACCAGATCCGCCTGCGGGATCAGGTCTTCGTAGGTGCCGACCTTGAAGCCGTTTTCGGTCGCCTTGCGCCAGGAAGCGCGCTTCTCGTCGATCGCTTCTTTGCGCAGGGCATAGGCGACGTCCAGACCGGAATCGCGCATGTTCAGCCCCTGGTTCAGGCCCTGGGCGCCACAGCCGACAATCACCACTTTTTTACCTTTCAGGTAGCCGGCTTCGTCAGCAAATTCGTCGCGCGCCATAAAGCGGCATTTACCCAATTGCGCCAACTGCTGACGCAGGTTCAATGTGTTGAAATAGTTAGCCATGGTGGTACTCCGGTTTGATGTTGTCTTGCATTGTTATTTTCATTCCCCGCCCTGTCTGTGCGGAGATTCGTTAAACTCAATGTATAACAGGAAATGCGTTGCTTAAATTGATATATTAAGAACGTGATATTGCAATTTATGCAACACACTCACTGCGAGCGTATCGATATGGATTTACGTGATTTAAAGCTGTTCCTGCATCTGGCCGAAAGCCATCACTTCGGGCGCACCGCCAAGGCGATGCACGTCAGCCCGTCGACGCTCTCCCGCCAGATCCAGCGGCTGGAAGAGATCCTCGGGCAGCCGCTGTTCCTGCGCGATAACCGCACCGTGCAGCTGACCGACGCCGGCGAACAGCTGAAAGAATTCGCCCAGCAAACGCTGCTGCAATATCAGCAGCTGAAGCACTCACTCGGCCAGCACGGCCCTTCGCTCAGCGGCGAACTGCGGCTGTTCTGCTCGGTGACCGCGGCGTACAGCCACCTGCCGCCGATCCTCGATCGCTTCCGCGCGCAGCACCCGCTGGTGGAGATTAAGCTGACCACCGGCGACGCCGCCGATGCGGTCGACAAGGTGCAATCCAACGAGGCCGATCTCGGCATCGCCGGCCGGCCGGAAACGCTGCCCGCCAGCGTGGCGTTCACCAAAATCGGCGAAATCCCGCTGGTGCTGATCGCGCCGGCGCTGCCCTGCGCGGTGCGCAGCCAGGCGTTCGCCGACAGGCCCGACTGGGCCGAGATCCCGTTCATCCTGCCGGAGCACGGCCCTTCGCGAAAACGCATCGAGCTGTGGTTCCGCCGCCATCGCATCAGCAATCCGCTGATTTACGCCACCGTCGGCGGCCACGAAGCCATCGTGTCGATGGTCGCTCTGGGCTGCGGCATCGCACTGATCCCGAGCGTAGTGGTGGACAACAGCCCGGAGCCGGTACGCAACCGCATCTCGCAGCTGGATAACATCTCGATGGTCGAACCGTTCGAGCTGGGGGTCTGCGTCCAGAAAAAGCGCCTCAGCGATCCGCTGATCGACGCCTTTTGGCGCTTGCTGCATCCCCGCTGACGCGGGGTTTACAGATCCGCCGGGTCGATCTGCTTCATCGTCTCTACCTGCATCAGCCAGTGGTAGAGCGGCTCAAGCTGCAAAAATGCCCCGGCCAGCAGCGGCGCCAGATCGGCGCTGAACAGCTTTTCCACTTCGCTGTCGGTCACCATCACCGCAAACGACTTGCGGTTGTACCAGGTGGCGATCTCCGCCGCCTGTTCCTTCACCAGCGGGCGCTTGTAGCTCTCACCCACCAGCTCGAACGGCGGCCGGCAGCAGGCGGCCACCTCAAGGAAAGGCTGCGGCCGCTGCCTCAGCGTATGGCGGAACAGATCCATGGTCGGCTTGTTGGCGCTGTAGTAGCCGAGCCCATAGCGCAGCATGTCCGGCCCCAGTTCGAAAAAGTAAACCGGCGCGTCTTTCCAGTCTTTACTCGGGCGCTTGAACGTCAGCCACATGCGGCTGCGGTAGCGCGATTTGTCATGTGAAAAGCGCGTATCGCGATGAATGCGCGACAGCGTTTTGCCAATCGCCGGGCGAGTCTCGAACAGCGGATCGATCGCTAGCATGCCGGGAGCCAGCTGCTCGACCAGCGCGCGAAACGGCGCCAGCAGCTCGCGATCGTAGATGTCGCGGTTGCCGTCGAACCACGCCTTATCGTTCTCGATCCGCACCTGCTGCAGGAAATTCAGACCCTGCTGGCTAAAGCCGGAGAAGGGTTGCGTCATAAGTTTTTCCGTTCTGACGGTTTATCGGGTGTTGCGCAGATCTTCCCTCTGCCAACGGCGTTTGATAAATACGCGCCGACGCGTGCGAAAATAGGCGACATAGAGAGAGAACGCCGCCCGGTTGCTGAATAGCGCACCGCCAACCACGCCCCCCAGCAGCATGGCGACAGTGGCGATGCCGGTCATCCCCGCCGCCCACGCCGCCGCGGCGCCAAGGCAAAACAGGCCGAGCATGCCAAGGTAATATTGCAGCAATACCACCCCGCTGTTTTTACCCTGCACCAGTTGGAACAGGATCAACGTCATCCACACCGCCACGATCGCGCCGCTGCCCATGAGAACGGCGGCGGAAGTCTTGCCGCTCCAGGCGGCCGCCACGTCCGTGGCCAGGCCCATCACGCCCGCCAGCCCCAGCGTCAGGCATACCATCAGCAACATGACATTGCCGACGCCCGGCGGCGACAGCCGCTGGCCCGGCGTCAGGAAATGCTGCTCGAGCTGCGCATCCACACCGGCGAAAAGCACGCCATCGCGCGCCGCGATTTGGCGTTCCATCACGCGGCCTTGTGCCGCTAAGCGGGACAGCGGGCCGGGTAAACGCACCGGGCTCACCCCTGCAAAAAGAAGCGGAACGCCGGGTTGTCGGTTTCGTCGTGGCAATCGTAGCCCAGCGCCTGCAGGTGACGCTCGAATTCCGGCTCGCTTTGCGCCAGCTCGAAGGCCGCCAGCACCCGGCCGAAGTCGGTGCCGTGGCTGCGATAGTGGAACAGCGAAATGTTCCAGTGCGTGCCCAGCGTCTGCAAGAACTTCAGCAGCGCGCCCGGCGACTCCGGAAACTCAAAGCTGTACAGCCGTTCGCGCAGCGGCTTCGACGGACGCCCGCCCACCATGTAGCGCACGTGCAGCTTGGCCATCTCGTCGTCCGACAGATCCACCACCTGATAACCGTCGGCGTTGAGTTCGTCGATGATCTCCCGCCGTTCGGCGTGGCCGCGCGTCAGACGCACGCCGACGAAAATGCAGGCGTTGTCGGCATCGGCGTAGCGGTAGTTGAATTCGGTCACCGAGCGGCCGCCCAGCAATTGGCAAAACTTGAGGAAGCTGCCCTGCTGTTCCGGAATGGTTACCGCCAACAGCGCTTCGCGCTGTTCGCCCAGTTCGCAACGTTCGGAAACGTAGCGCAGCCCGTGGAAGTTGAGGTTGGCGCCGGACAGCACGTGCGCCAGACGCTCGCCCTGAATGTTGTGCTGCTGCACGTACTTTTTCAGCCCCGCCAGCGCCAGCGCGCCGGAAGGTTCGGCAATGGCACGCACGTCCTCGAACAGATCTTTGACCGCCGCGCAGATGGCGTCGCTGTCCACGGTGATCACGTCGTCCAGATACTCACGGCACAGGCGGAAGGTTTCGTCGCCGATGCGCTTCACCGCCACGCCTTCGGCGAACAGCCCGACGCGCGCCAGATCCACCGGATGGCCGGCATCCAGCGCCGCGCGCAGGCAGGCGGAGTCTTCCGCTTCGACGCCAATCACTTTGATCTGCGGCATCAGCTGCTTGATCAGCACCGCCACCCCGGCGGCCAGGCCGCCGCCGCCGACCGGCACGAAGACCCGATCCAGATGCGCGTCTTGCTGCAGCAGCTCCATCGCCAGCGTGCCCTGCCCGGCGATCACCGTCGGGTGATCGAACGGCGGCACGAAGGTCATGCCCTGCTGCTGGGAAAGCTCGATCGCCTTCGCCTTGGCCTCGTCGAAATTGGCGCCGTGCAGCAGCACTTCGCCGCCGAAACCGCGCACCGCATCCACCTTGATGTCCGCGGTGGACACCGGCATCACGATCAGCGTTTTGATCCCCAGCCGTTTACCGGAGAAGGCGACGCCCTGCGCGTGGTTGCCGGCCGAAGCCGTTACGACGCCGCGCGCCTTCTGCTCTTCGTCCAGCCCGGCGATCATCGCATAGGCCCCGCGCAGCTTGAAGCTGTGCACCGGCTGGCGATCTTCGCGCTTCACCAAAATGGTGTTGCCGAGGCGCGAAGAGATTTT
The DNA here is from genome assembly GCF_057808395.1 of Serratia sp. TSO36. Classification (NCBI taxonomy): domain Bacteria; kingdom Pseudomonadati; phylum Pseudomonadota; class Gammaproteobacteria; order Enterobacterales; family Yersiniaceae; genus Serratia; species Serratia sp. TSO36. The sequence goes on from NZ_JBJZOU010000028.1 coordinate 26,204, forward strand.
GCTCATGGCCTGCAACGGGGTGACCTGCGCCACCTCGTAGACCGGCGAGCGCAGTACCGCTCGCAGATATTCCGCGCCGCAGGGGGCGCTGGGTAGGGGTTGAGAGACCGCCATACTGCTTATCCCCCCAGTTTGCTCTTGTCGCGCACCGCGCCTTTGTCGGCGCTGGTGGCCAACGAGGCGTAGGCGCGCAGCGCGAAGGAGACCTGACGTTCACGGTTTTTCGGCGTCCAGGCCGCGTCGCCGCGCGCCAGTTCCGCTTCATGCCGCGCCGCCAGCTCCTGCTCGCTGACGTCCAGTTGGATGCCGCGATGCGGAATATCGATCGCGATCATGTCGCCGTCCTGCACCAGGGCGATCAGGCCGCCGTTGGCCGCCTCCGGCGAGGCGTGGCCGATGGACAGCCCGGAGGTGCCGCCGGAGAAACGCCCATCGGTAATCAGCGCGCACGCCTTGCCCAGCCCCATCGATTTCAGGTAGGTGGTTGGGTAAAGCATTTCCTGCATGCCCGGCCCGCCTTTCGGCCCTTCGTAGCGGATAACGACCACGTCGCCCGCCACCACTTTGCCGCCGAGGATAGCTTCTACCGCATCATCCTGGCTTTCATACACTTTGGCCGGGCCGCGGAAGGTGAGGATTTCCTTGTCTACGCCGGCGGTTTTGACGATGCAGCCGTTTTCCGCCAGGTTGCCGTACAGCACCGCCAGCCCGCCGTCCTGACTGTAGGCGTGCTCACGGGTGCGGATGCAGCCTTCCTTGCGGTCGGTGTCCAGCGAATCCCAGCGGCAGTCCTGAGAGAATGCCTGCGTGGTGCGGATACCGGCCGGCCCGGCGGAGTACATTTTCTTGACGCTTTCGTCGTGGGTCAGCATCACGTCGTAGGCTTCCAGCGTCTGCGGCAGGGTCAGCCCCAGCACGTTGTTCACCTCGCGGTTCAGCAAACCGGCGCGATCCAGCTCGCCGAGGATGCCGATTACGCCGCCGGCGCGGTGCACGTCTTCCATATGGTATTTCTGCGTGCTCGGCGCCACCTTGCACAGGTGCGGCACTTTACGCGACAGGCGGTCGATGTCTTCCATGGTGAAATCCACCTCGCCTTCCTGCGCCGAAGCCAGCAGGTGCAGCACGGTGTTGGTCGAGCCGCCCATGGCGATATCCAGCGTCATGGCGTTCTCAAACGCCGCCTTGTTGGCGATATTGCGCGGCAGCGCGCTCTCGTCGTCCTGCTCGTAATAGCGTTTGGTCAGCTCGACGATGCGCTTGCCGGCGTTGAGGAACAGCGCTTTGCGATCGGCGTGAGTGGCCAGCAGCGAGCCGTTGCCCGGCTGCGACAGGCCCAGCGCCTCAGTCAGACAGTTCATCGAGTTGGCGGTGAACATGCCGGAGCAGGAACCGCAGGTCGGGCAGGCGGAACGCTCGATCTGCTCGCTGTCGGCGTCGCTGACGTTCGGGTTCGCGCCCTGGATCATCGCGTCCACCAGATCCAGCTTGATGATCTGATTGGAGAGTTTGGTCTTGCCGGCTTCCATCGGGCCGCCGGAGACGAAGATCACCGGAATGTTCAGGCGCAACGCCGCCATCAGCATGCCCGGGGTGATCTTGTCGCAGTTGGAGATGCACACCATCGCGTCGGCGCAGTGGGCGTTCACCATGTATTCGACCGAGTCGGCGATCAGTTCGCGCGACGGCAGGGAATAGAGCATGCCGCCGTGGCCCATGGCGATGCCGTCATCCACCGCGATGGTGTTGAACTCTTTGGCCACGCCGCCGGAGGCTTCGATCTGCTCAGCGACCAGTTTGCCCAGATCGCGCAGATGCACGTGGCCCGGCACGAACTGGGTAAAGGAGTTGACCACGGCGATGATCGGCTTGCCGAAATCGGCGTCGGTCATCCCGGTCGCGCGCCACAATGCGCGGGCACCCGCCATGTTGCGGCCGTGGGTGGTGGTGGCGGAACGGTACTTAGGCATGCTCTTTTCACTCCAAATGTATTTATGACAGGCGGCGAACGAACCGCCTGGATATTCTTATCTGTCTGTCTTGTCGTTACGGATTGACCGGATCCAGCCAGCCGTATTTGTCTTCTGTCTTGCCGCTGAACAGGCCGAAGAACGCCTGTTGGATCTGTTTGGTCACCGGGCCGCATTTGCCGATGCCGACCTGAATGCCGTCCACGCTGCGCACCGGCGTGATTTCCGCCGCGGTGCCGGACATGAACACTTCGTCGGCCAGGTACAGCGATTCGCGCGACAGTACCTGCTCGCGCACTTCGAAGCCCATGTCTTTCGCCAGCTTGATGATCGCGTCGCGGGTGATGCCCGGCAGCGCCGAAGAGGTGAACGGCGGGGTGTAAATCACGCCGTCTTTCACTTCAAACAGGTTCTCGCCCGCCCCTTCGGAAATGTAGCCGTGCACGTCGAGCGCGATGCCTTCCTGATAGCCGTGGCGACGCGCTTCGCTGCCCACCAGCAGAGAGGAAAGATAGTTGCCGCCAGCCTTGGCCGCGGTGGGGATGGTGTTTGGTGCGACGCGGTGCCAGGAGGAAACCATCGCATCGATGCCTTGATCCAGCGCCTCTTCACCCAGATAAGCGCCCCAAGGAAACGCCGCGATAATCACGTCCGTTTTGTAACCGGCCGGCGGGTTGACGCCCATGCCGACATCGCCGACGAACACCAGCGGGCGGATGTACGCGCTGACCAGGTTGTTCTTGCGCAGCGTGGCGCGGCAGGCTTCCATCAGTTCGTCAACGCTTTGCGAAACCGGCATGCGGTAGATTTTCGCCGAATCGTGCAGGCGCTGCATATGCTCGCGATGACGGAACACCACCGGCCCCAAGTGCGAGTCGTAGCAGCGCACCCCCTCAAATACCGACGTGCCGTAATGCAGCGCGTGCGACATCACGTGCACTTTGGCCTCGGCCCAAGGGACCATCTCACCATTGAACCAAATGTAATCGGCTTTCTTAGTCATTGTTATTTATCCTTCTCGACGCCTCAGGCGCGTATTTGTTGTGATGTTGGCTGCTGGATCTCGACGCAGGAGACGTCCATCAGTTTGCTTAATTGAGATGACAACAGGGCAACCGGGCGCGGGCTGGCAACGGTCAATTCGATATTGATGCTGTCGGCGTTGGCCGGGGAAACCATATTCATAGCACAAACCTGAAAGCCGCGATGACGCACGACCCGCAATACGCGCTCTAACATTTCGGGGCGAAAACGCGCCTGGATCGAGAGTTGATGCTGCATCATGATATTTCCTCCAACATGGTTTCGTTGCCGGCGCCCGGCGGCACCAGCGGCCAGACGTTTTCGAGTTCGTCGATAGAGACCTGCAGCAGATAAGGGCCTTCGGTGTTGAACAGCGCCTCGAGCGCGCCCTCCACCTGATCCTTGCGGCTGATGCGCTGGCCGGGAATGCCGAAGGCGGCGGCCAACATCAGGAAGTCGGGGTTATCGGACAGGTTGGTTTCACTGTAGCGGCCGTCGAAGAACAACTGCTGCCATTGACGCACCATTCCGAGGCGCTGGTTGTCCAGCAGCACGATCTTCAGCGGCAGCTGTTTGCGCTTGATGGTGCCCAGTTCCTGCACGTTCATCATGAAGGAGCCATCGCCCGAGACGCAGATCACCGTATCTTGCGGGCGCGCGATCTGGGCGCCTACTGCCGCCGGCACGCCGAACCCCATGGTGCCGAGGCCGCTGGAGGTGATGAAATTCTCCGGGCGTTCGAACGTCATGTGCTGCGCGCTCCACATCTGGTGCTGGCCCACGTCGGTGGTCACCACGCTGTTGGCCGGCTTGCGGGCGGACAGCTGGCGCAAGAACAGCGGCGCGTAGATCGGCTGGCCGGGGTGATCGTAGCGGCAGGCGTGGTCGGCTTTCAGCGCCGTCACCTGCTGCTGCCAGGGGGCGATGTTCAGCGGGCGCTGCAACGCCGGCAGCAACGCTTTAAGATCGCCCTGCAGGGCCACATGCGCCTGGCGCAGCTTGCTCATTTCCGCCGGGTCGATATCCATGTGGATCACTTTGGCGTGCGGTGCGAAGGCGTTCAGTTTGCCGGTCACGCGGTCATCGAAACGCGCGCCGACGGCAATCAGCAGATCGCACTCCTGCACCGCCAGGTTGGCGGCCTTGGCGCCGTGCATGCCCAGCATGCCGAGGTACAGCGGATCTTGCGCATCCGGCGCGCCCAGCCCCTTCAGGGTGGCGACGTTCGGCATGCGGGTCACGGCGATGAACTCGCGCAGCGCCGGCACCGCCTGCGCCATGCCCACGCCGCCACCGACGTACAGCATCGGTTTGTGCGCCTGCGCCAGCAGCTCGGCCGCCTCCGCCAACGCCGCCGCCGGGAATGCCGGCGCTTCGTCGACCGGCATCAGATGCGGGTGCAAATCGCCCTGCGCCAGCTGGATGTCTTTCGGGATATCGATCAGCACCGGGCCAGGGCGGCCGCCTGCGGCGATGGCGAAGGCTTCCGCCATAATGCCCGGCAGCGCGTCCAGCGATTCCACCAGGAAGCTGTGTTTGGTGCAGGCCAAGGACAGGCCGAGAACATCGATCTCCTGAAAGGCATCGGTGCCGATCAGCGCGGAACCCACCTGACCGGTGATGGCGACAACGGGAACGGAATCGAGCAGCGCATCAGCCAGGCCGGTGATCAGGTTGGTGGCGCCAGGGCCGGAAGTGGCGATGCAAACGCCGACTTTGCCGGTGGCGCGGGCGTAGCCGATGGCGGCCATCGCGGCGCCCTGTTCATGACGGCACAGCAGGTGTTCCACGCCGCCGTCGTACAGCGCATCGTACACCGGCATGATTGCCCCGCCCGGATAGCCGAATACGGTATCCACACCCTGCGCACGCAACGCTTGAACTACCCACTGAGCGCCATTCATAGTTATTTCCCCGCCTTACTTCGACAACCGCAGGATTTTGTTCTGTTTTTCATGCTCTGCCCCTTGCTCCACTTTTCTCTTGCCAATAAAAAACCCCCGGACCTGACGGTGCGGGGGTTCTCTTGCGATTCCGGCTTGTTTGCTAAGCCTTTCTTCGTCCAAGTGCAGCCCCGCACGGTGGGATAATAATCACCACCACGCTAATCACGACTAGGCTAATCACTTGGGCAAAGGCTTTCATAATGGGTTTGTTCACTGTGCTCATTCAGAACTAATGTTTACAGAGGTACCATAGTCGCGCGCGGCATGACAACACTTTTTTTGCGTTATTATTCGGCGCAATCTGGTCATACCTCACGCGAATCGCCCGGATTTCACACGTTGGCGCGCACGCCCGGATTTTTCACCGCGTCTGTGATCGCCTTGCCGCGCGTATCCTTGCCGAAGAACACCAACAGGGCGATCGCCAGCGCCACCGTACCGGCGACGATCGCCATTGCCAGGCCGTAATTATGCCCATGATGTTCGGCGATGGTCGCCTGCAGCGTGGCGTTGACCGAAGCGATCAGGTTACCCAGCTGGTACACGAACCCCGGCAGCACCGCGCGGGTATTGGCCGGCACCAGCTCAGTCAGGTAGGTCGGCACCACGCCCCAGGCGCCCTGCACCATGAACTGCATCAGGAAAGCGCCGATCCCCAACATCAGCGAACCGCTGGAAAATGCCCACAGCGGGATCACCGGCAGCGCCAGCAACGCGGCGATGATGATCGCTTTTTTGCGGCCGATCTTTTCCGACAACGAACCGAAGAAAACGCCGCCGATAATTGACGCGATATTGTAGCTAATGGCGATAATACTGACGGTTTTTGGATCGAAACCATGCTGAACTTTCAGAAACACCGGATACAGATCCTGCGTGCCGTGGGAGAAGAAATTGAACGCCGCCATCAGCAGCACCAGATAGCAGCACAGCTTCCAGTGGCTCTTCAACACCGGCAGCAAGGCAGAGCTTTCCTTGCGTTCACGCGCCGCCAGCCACACCGGCGACTCCTGCACGCAATAATAAATAAACGGCAGCAGCAGGATCGGCGCCGCGCCGATGACAAACATGCCGCGCCAGCCGACCGTTTCGAACAGCAGGCCGTACACCACCGCCGCCAGCAGATAACCGAACGGATAGCCGGCCTGGAAAATGCCCGACATCAGTCCGCGCGAGCGGTCCGGTATGGTTTCCATCGCCAACGACGACGCCACGCCCCAGATGCCGCCCATCGCAACGCCGTACAACACCCGCAACAGCAAGAAGACCGTCAGCGAGGGCGCGGCGGCGGAGAGCAGCTCAAACACCGAGAAGAAGACGATATTCAGCATCAGGATCGGCTTGCGGCCATATTTTTCCGCCGCACGCCCGAAGATCAGCGCGCCAATCGGGCGCACCGCCAGCGTGAGCAAAATCGCCAACGTCACCTGTTCCAGACCGACGTGAAAGGATTGCGCGATGTCACTGAGTAAGAATACCAGCACGAAAAAATCGAAAGCGTCGAGCGTCCAGCTTGAAAAGCTGGCGATTGCCGCGTTGCGTTGCAGCGGGGTCCAACCAAACATAATGTTATCCCTACCGTAGAGTACGAAGTCAGGAGGTTTAGCGGCTGCCGGGCAGAATGCGGCGGCGGTCGGGGTTTGTTAAATAAGTGATTTTTCTTTTAATCAATTGTTAAATACACCCGTTAACCCTATGGTTGCAATGCGTATGGGCCGCTAATATGTTGCAGCCTTCAGCGAATTGTTAATGGGTATTGCCGCAGGTTGCGAGGCGGCTCGCACAACCTCATTTATTTCGATGAAAATCAGCGATTACTCTGCTAAATGCATCGAAAAACCACCAATAACGCCGCGCAATACCCAGATGAATCACGCATCATGTCGCCCTCAGCAAGGAGAGCGATATGTCACTGGCGGTAATCTATAGCCGCGCCATCATCGGCGTTCAGGCCCCTTCCGTGACGGTGGAGGTGCATATCAGCAATGGCCTGCCCGGCCTGACGCTGGTCGGCCTGCCGGAAACCACGGTAAAAGAGGCGCGCGATCGGGTGCGCAGCGCCCTGATCAATAACGGTTTCACCTTTCCCGCCCGGCGCATCACCGTCAATTTGGCGCCCGCCGATCTGCCGAAAGAAGGCGGGCGTTACGATCTGCCGATAGCGCTGGCGATCCTCGCCGCCTCCGAGCAATTGCCCCTCGCACCGTTGGCGCGCTACGAGTTTCTTGGCGAGCTCGCGCTGTCCGGCTCACTGCGCGCGGTCAGGGGCGCGATCCCGGCGGCGCTGGCGGCGGCTGATGCCGGGCGGCAACTGATTCTCTCAACGGACAACGCCGCCGAAGTCGGCCTGATCGCGCAGTCGCACTCCCATACCGCCCGGCACCTGTTGGAAGTCTGCGCCTTTCTGCTCGGCCAGGGCGAACTGCCGGTGGCGGCCACGCCTCCCGCTGCGGACACCGCCTGCGACAGCGCCGATCTGCGCGATATCATCGGCCAGGAGCAGGCCAAGCGGGCACTGGAGATCGCCGCCGCCGGCGGGCATAACCTATTGCTGATTGGGCCGCCGGGCACCGGTAAAACCATGCTGGCCAGCCGCCTCACGGGCCTACTGCCACCGCTCACGGAGCCTGAGGCGCTGGAAAGTCTGGCGGTCGCCAGCTTGCAGCATCACATTCCCGCTGCCCTACCATGGCGCCAGAGGCCGTTTCGCGCACCGCACCACAGCGCCTCGATGGCGGCATTGGTCGGCGGCGGCTCACTGCCGCGACCGGGCGAGATCTCGATGGCGCATAACGGCGTGCTGTTTCTGGATGAACTGCCGGAATTCGAGCGTAAGGTACTGGATGCGCTGCGTGAGCCGTTGGAATCCGGCGAGATCGTGATTTCACGCGCCAACGCCAAGGTCTGTTTCCCCGCCAGAGTGCAGCTGATCGCGGCAATGAACCCCAGCCCGACGGGGCACTATCAGGGGCTGCACAATCGCGCCTCACCGCAGCAGGTGTTGCGCTATCTGGCCCGGCTGTCAGGGCCTTTTCTCGACCGTTTCGATCTGTCTATCGAAGTGCCGCTGTTGCCGCCGGGAACACTCAGTCATCGGAAAACACACGGAGAAAGCAGCGAACAAGTGCGGAAAAGAGTGCTGCTGGCACGCGCCCGGCAACTTGAACGCGCCGGTAAAGTCAACGCGCTGCTGAGCAACCGCGAAGTGGAACGGGATTGCGTTCTGCAGGCGCCAGACGCCGAGTTTTTGGAAGCGACGTTAAACTCGCTGGGGTTATCGGTTCGCGCCTGGCAGCGCATCTTGAAAGTGGCGCGCACGCTGGCGGATTTGGCGGGAGATGCTGAGCTCGACAGGCGCCACCTCAGCGAAGCGCTTGGCTATCGCAGCATGGACCGCCTGCTGTTACAACTGCATCGTAGTCTGGAATGAAAATGGGGCCCGCAGGCCCCATCGTCTTTAGTCTTCGCTGTCGCTGTAATCTTCTACTGCGTCAGCCTGCGGTTTACCGCCGGACAGAGTATGGAATTTCTTCGGGCGACGTGTGCGCGCCAGATATTTAGCCCATACTTTTTCCTGCTCGGTAGCCGCTTCGCGCTCACCGCGGCACACTGCGACGAACAGTTGTTCTTCTTCAGTGGCCGGCTGGCGTTTGCCCGAGTCCAGCTCGTTAAACGCGTAGCCGAAGCGCTCTAGCAATTGCGCCTCTTTAATGGTGAAATCGCCGTGACGGGAGAACCCGCGAGGGTAATGTTTATTATCAAAAAAACGATTGGTCGTGGTGAAGCTATCCGCCATCTGACACGCTCCTAATTCTCTTATGGCCGTGCTGTTTATGGCGCGGAGTATTAGATAGGCTTGACAGCGTGTAAAACAAAACATTTAAATCTTAACGACAAATTTTTTTGGAGATAGGTGTGGATACCGAATTACTGAAAACCTTTTTGGAGGTCAGTAGAACGCGTCACTTTGGCAGAGCCGCAGAATCTTTGTACTTAACGCAGTCCGCGGTCAGTTTCCGCATCCGTCAGTTAGAAAACCAGCTGGGCGCCAATTTATTTACCCGTCATCGCAATAATATCCGCCTGACGCCTGCCGGCGAGCGGCTTCTGCCCTATGCCGAGAGCCTGATGAACACCTGGCAGCTGGCGAAAAAGGAGGTCGTGCGTTCGCTGCAACACACCGAATTGTCGATCGGCGCTACCGCTTCGCTGTGGGAAGCCTATCTGACCCCTTGGCTACAGGCGCTCTATCAACAACGCGAAGCGCTGCAGCTAGAAGCCAGGGTGGCATTAAGGCACTCTTTGGTAAAACAACTGCATGAAAGGCAGCTCGATTTACTGATCACCACTGAACCGCCTAAGATGGATGAATTGGCCAGCCAGCAGCTGAGCAATTTCTCATTACGCCTGTTCTCATCCGCGCATCGTGACAAACAGGCCCCCATGCCCTACATCAAGCTGGAATGGGGAGCCGACTTCCACCAACAGGAAAGCCGCATGCTGGAAGGTGATAACGTGCCGGTGCTTACTACCACCTCCGCTCACCTGACGCGTCAGCTGTTGGAAACCACGGGTGGATGTGCTTTCCTGCCCAGCCAGTGGGAAAAAGAGTATCCACAGTTGGTGGCCGCCACCGAGATCCCGCCGATTATCCGCCCACTGTATGCCGTCTGGTTGCAAAACAGCGATCAACAGCCTTTGATTCGGCAATTACTTAAAATACCTTTAAATACCGCAGCCTAAAGCGTTATGGCGGCCTTAAACGCCGTCATCGTGGTCATGCCTGTCTATCACGCCAAAACGCGCCCATCGCCTTCTGAGAGAAGATAATGCAAAACGAGATAAGAATCAGGAAGCCGGTAGGATAGAGTTCGGAGGAACATGAAGCAACCAGGATCGGGCAAACATCGGCATATAGCGTCAAAAGCGCTCTATTCCAAAGCGGTAAGGAAGAACAATGATAGGCAAAAAAAAACCCTTTGCTTTCGCAAAGGGTTCTTAATATGGCAGGGGCGGAGAGACTCGAACTCGCGACACCCGGTTTTGGAGACCGGTGCTCTACCAACTGAGCTACGCCCCTAAATCTCGCTTAACATTATGCCTGCTAATAAAGCAGGCATAATTAAATAAGTGGCGGAACGGACGGGGCTCGAACCCGCGACCCCCTGCGTGACAGGCAGGTATTCTAACCAACTGAACTACCGCTCCACCGATTCTTTTACGTTGCATCTTTCGATGCCGGCAATATCGCGCTCTGCGATTTGCGCATTACCAGTCGTCACGCTGATAACGTTTATTTGATGCCTGGCAGTGTCCTACTCTCGCATGGGGAGACCCCACACTACCATCGGCGCTACGGCGTTTCACTTCTGAGTTCGGCATGGGGTCAGGTGGGACCACCGC
>NZ_JBJZOU010000029.1:0-119921 GCF_057808395.1 Serratia sp. TSO36
TACGCTTTTAGCCCGGAGAGTCAAGCGTTTATTTCGCTGTCTTCTCGCTGACCCGGCGGCTTGTCAGTCGTTGTTCCCGGTCAGTGGAGGCGCATTATAGGGAGTTCTCGGCAGGCCGCAACCCCTATTTTCAATATTTTTTCCGACCGTTGAATGTTTAACCAAAACACCGTTAAAGCGGCAGTTTTTTCAACGATTTAAAGCCGTAGCTCTGCAAAACGGGCAATAAAGCGTCAGTATCTTCATTCAACGCCATGCAATAGGCCAGATTCTCTTCCTGGCTCGAGACCAGATTTTCCTGCGTCGAGATGAGCCAGGCGGTACGACGGGCAATCGCCGCGCCGGAATCCACCAGCCGGGTGCCTTCCGGCAACACCTGCATCAGCTCTTCAGCTAATAGAGGGAAATGGGTGCAGCCCAGCACGACGGTATCCGGCGGCTCGCGCATGCTCAGCCACGGATGCAGGATCTTCTTCAGTACCGGCAACGGCACGGCTTCGCCGTGCAGCTTGGCCTCCGCCAACTCCACCAGCTCTGAAGAGCCCAGCAGTTCAATCTTGCAGTCGGTAGCGAAACGGGAAATCAGTTCGTGGGTGTAGCTGCGCTGTACGGTGCCACGGGTCGCCAACAGGCCGACGATGCCGTTAACGGTAAGACGGGCGGCAGGCTTGATGGCGGGCACCACGCCCACGACCGGGAAGCTGAAACGCTCGCGCAGAGCCGGCAAGGAAACGGTGCTGGCGGTATTGCAGGCAATGACGACAATCGCCAGAGGATGCCGCTGCTGCACTGCGCCGACAATCTCCACCACGCGCTCAACGATAAACTCTTCGGACTTCTCACCGTAGGGGAACGCCACGTTGTCGAAAGCGTATATATAGTGGAGATCCGGCAGCAACTGCCGAATCTCCTGATATACCGACAGCCCGCCGACGCCGGAATCGAAAACCAGCACCGTCGGGCGAGGTGTGGCGGTGCTGTTAGAAGGTATAGCTTCCAGTGAGGTAGTATTCTCTTCCTGGAGTAGCGTAGCCATAGGCCGTCTCATAATCTTTATCAAACAGGTTGGCAATTCTACCACGAACTGTCAGATGAGATGTGACCGGATACGAAACTGCGAGATCCCACAGGCTCACGCCGCCGAGTTTCACGCTCTGCTCCGGATAGGTACTGTAGTCCTTGTCATAACGTTGACCCAGATATTGATAAGTCACCGCCCAGTCAAAGTCATACAGCTGCCAGTCCAGCTCATATTTCACCTGCTGTTTGGCGCGGCGCAGCAGCACTTCGTGAGTTTTTGCGTTGCGCGGGTCGACATAATCGTAACCAATCTGGTGCGTCAGCGGGCCGGTATCAAAAGACGCCGTCGCTTCAATCCCTTTGATGGTCGCCTTACCCACGTTGTAATAGACGTAGTTGGTTTCCCCCGTGGAATCGATCAAATTGTCGATGTCGTTGCGATAACCGGAGATGCGCCAGGTCACCGGCCCTGTCAGCCCTTCAAAACCGCCTTCCCACTGCTTGCTTTCTTCCGGCTTCAGATCGGTGTTATTGCCAAAGTTGCCGTATAGCTGGCTCATATTGGGTGCTTTGAACGCCGTGCCATACGACGCGATAAAACGGTATCCCTCGACGAACTCCCAGGCCGCGCTGGTTTGCCAGGTGCCGTGCCAGCCAAACTCGGAATGATCGTCACCCCGAACCGCGCCTTCCAGCGTCACCGGGCCAACCAGTTGCTGCGCGGTCAGATAGATGCCTGCATCACGTTGGCTTTTTTCACCCTTTACGGTGGTGGAGTCCGGTTTGATTTTCTGTTGCTGCCAGTCGACGCCAGAGCTTACGGTACCCTGTCCAACCTGCAGCGTATTGCCCCACTGCAGGTTGTACTGTTCGGAATCCACCAGGCTGGCCGAGCTGTCATGCATACCGCGGCGAGGATCGTAATCGTAATCCTTGCTATGGCTGTAGCTGCCGGTCAATTGTGTTGCGTAAATGCCTTCTTTATAACGCAATCCGGTATCCCAGGTTTGGCTGTACAGCTTGCGAGTATCTAGCAGAGAGCTGGCCGGAGAGGAATAGTAACTATCGTACGCCGTGCGGTTATCGTAGCCATATCCACGTACAAAACCGCTGACCGATTCGCTGAACTGATGCTCAAGCGCACCATACAGTGATTTACTCATAAAGCCATCGCGATCCTGCTGGCTTTGCATACCGGTACTGCCATAGGCCACCACGTCATACCCTTTGGTATAAGTGTAATTCCCTGCCACCGTCGCCACGGTGCTGTCGCCCAGCTGCTGTTGGGTCGACGCGTCATAGGATTGATAGCCGTTGGAGCCGAGGCCGGCGGAAAGCGTCGTGCCGTTCTTTTCGCGGGTGGTAATGATGTTGACCACGCCGCCGATGGCGTCGGAGCCGTACACCGCCGAACGCGGGCCGCGGATGTATTCGACTTTCTGCACCAGCGAAATTGGGATTTGGCTAAGATCGGAAGAGCCGCTGACGCCCGCCTGGTTAAGGCGAATGCCGTCAATTAGCACCAGCACGTGGCTGGAGTTGGTGCCACGAATAAACAGCGAGCTCTTTTGCCCCAGCCCGCCGTTCTGGCCAACATCCACGCCCGGCAGGCGGCGCATCACGTCGGTCAGGCTCTTGGCCTGCCAGCGATCGATATCGTTGCGGGTGACGATGGAAGTCGGCGCCAGCACGGAAGAAACCGGCTGCGGGAAGCGGTTGGCGGTCACCACCAGGTTATCGCCATTCGTGGTTGTGGTGTTGTCTTGCGCCCATCCAGAAAAAGCCGTGACGGAGGAAACCACCGCCAGCAGCGTATTTTTTGTAATTGTCATGAGAAAAGCATCCAAACTTAATTGGCGGATGCCGCAGGATCATGGCCGGTAGTTCGCGACGGCCACGGACATTGCGACGTAACACCGGCAGGTCTTCGGGCTTGGGATTTGCAGGCCGCGGGGCGCGACCGGCAACGGGCGATGACTTCCCATCCTGCAATGGACAGTGTCTGCGTCGAAACGCTATCGCCGTGACTTCCCCTTACCGCTGCGCGTCAGCTCCGGATTCACACCGGATTCCCTTTTCACTCGCTGCTTGAGGCCGGACGGCAATGCTACGATCAATGAAAATAGATGTCTAGACTGCTACTAATGTTACAAATAATAAACGCGACAAAACTGGACTTCACGGGCTGATTCCCTACAATCCCCGCTGATCAAATTTGCCTGACGAGAAGACACACATGACGCCCGAGAATTTGCCTATTGAACGTTACGATGACCAACTGGCGGAGAAAGTCGCCCGCCTGAAGACGTTGATGTCACCGTTCGCGGCGCCCGAGCCGGAAGTGTTCCGCTCGCCAGTCGACCACTACCGCATGCGCGCCGAATTCCGCATCTGGCACGACGCGGACGACATGTACCACATCATGTTCGATCAGCAGACCAAGCAGCGTATTCGCGTCGATCGGTTCCCGGCCGCCAGCGAACTGATCAACCGCCTGATGAGCGCCCTGATCGCCGCGCTGAAACCGGAACCGATCCTGCGTCACAAGCTGTTCCAGATCGATTATCTGTCGACGCAAAGCGGCAAAATCATCGCCTCGCTGCTGTACCACCGCAAGCTGGATGACGTTTGGCAACGGCGCGCAGAGCAGCTACGTGACGATCTGCGCGCGCAGGGTTTCGACCTGCAGCTGATCGGCCGGGCGTCGAAGACCAAAATCATGCTCGACCAGGATTATGTTGACGAAGTACTGCCGGTCGCCGGCCGCGACATGATCTACCGCCAGGTGGAAAACAGCTTTACTCAGCCCAACGCGGCCATGAACGTGCAGATGCTGGAATGGGCGCTGGCGGTGACCGCCGGTTCCAAAGGCGATTTGCTGGAGCTGTATTGCGGCAACGGCAACTTCTCGCTGGCGCTGGCGCGCAATTTCGAGCGCGTGCTGGCGACCGAGATCGCCAAACCGTCGGTGGCGGCGGCGCAATACAACATCGCTGCCAACCATATCGACAATGTGCAGATCATCCGCATGGCGGCGGAAGACTTCACTCAGGCGATGAACGGGGTGCGCGAATTCAACCGATTGAAGGGCATCGATCTGAGCGGTTACAACTGCGAGACGATTTTCGTCGATCCGCCGCGCAGCGGGCTGGACGAGGAAACGGTGAAGATGGTGCAGGCCTATCCGCGCATTCTCTATATCTCATGCAATCCGGAAACGCTGTGCGCCAACCTGGAAACGCTGCAGGCCACGCACCGGGTCAGCCGCCTGGCGCTGTTCGATCAGTTCCCGTATACCCATCACATGGAATGCGGCGTGTTGCTGGAAAAGCACCGCTGATACGACAGGGGCGCCATCATGGCGCCCCGTTTCATTACGACTCTTGAGTCGGCGCATCCGGCGCCTTGCGCGCCTTCAGTTTCATCCCGATCCACAGCACCAACGCCACGCAGATCACCGACGGCAGGAAGTTGGAACCGATCTGCGGGTATTCGGCGCGCACGATGGCGCTGTACATCAGCAGCCCCAGCAGGAAGCAGGCCGCCGCCAGCTTCGGCATGCCGTCCGGCATAGCGCGGTTCAGGTAACGCTGATGCAGGCAGTACACCGCCAGCACCAACGCGATCAGCGGGAAGATCGAAAACGGCACCACCGAGCTGAACAGCGCGGCAAACGAACCGTTGATCGAAAGGCCGGCAATCAACGCCAGCAGTAAGGTGCCATTTTCACGGCCTGGTTTTTCCATCATTTTTTACCTTTTTTATACGTGGGACACAGAAGCTTTTTCTTGTTCGCGGCGATACCAGTAATACGCCCCTTTGGAGATCATCCGCAGCTGCAGCACCAGCCGTTCTTCCAGCTGCTGCCGCTGCTCGACGTCGATATCCAGCGCTTCCGCGCCGGCGCTGAACACGATGGTGACCATCGCTTCCGCCTGCGCTTCGGTAAAGCTGCGCGGCATGTGGTTTTCCAACTCGAGGTAGTCCGCCAGTTCGGCGATGAAATGCTGGATCTCGCGCGCTACCGCCGCACGGAATGCCGCCGACGTACCGGAACGCTCGCGCAACAGCAGACGGAAGGCATTCGGGTTGTTGCCGATAAATTCCATAAAGGTGGACACCGAGGTGCGGATCACGCTGCCGCCCTTGGCGATGCGTTGGCGCGCCTGGCGCATCAACTGACGCAGCATCAGGCCGCTTTCGTCCACCATGGTCAGCCCCAGCTCATCCACATCGCGGAAATGGCGGTAAAACGATGTGGGCGCGATGCCCGCCTCGCGTGAAACTTCCCGCAGGCTCAGGCTGGCGAAGCTGCGTTCGGCGCTCAGCTGGCTGAATGCGGCTTCGATCAGGGAACGACGAGTCCGTTCTTTTTGTTGTGCTCTGACGCCCATATGCATATCCGGATAGGTTCCATTCTCTCAGTCTAACGCCCTAGACTCGGCAATATAGCAAATTTTATTGCAACAGCATTTATACTAACGCGCTCTATCACACTTCCGCCCTGAGCCGATTGTGCTTTGCCTCAAAAAGCCTAATGGTGATTGGGTGAGCAGCGCTATGATGTTAAGATACCGTTGTAATCTTGTATAAAAAACAGGTCTCTCCTACATGCAACAGCACTATCAATTTGATGCCATTGTGATTGGCTCGGGCCCTGGTGGTGAAGGTGCCGCCATGGGGCTGGTGAAACAGGGCGCCCGCGTGGCCGTTATCGAGCGGTACAACAACGTAGGCGGCGGATGTACCCACTGGGGCACCATCCCTTCCAAAGCCCTCCGCCACGCCGTCAGCCGCATTATCGAATTCAACCAGAACCCGCTTTACAACAACTCGCGCACGCTCAGCGCGACCTTCCCTGACATTTTACGCCACGCCGATAACGTCATCAGCCAGCAAACCCGCATGCGCCAAGGGTTCTATGAGCGGAACCAGTGCAAACTGTTCGCCGGCGACGCGCGCTTCATCGACGCCAACACCGTCAGCGTCAGCTACATGGACGGCACCCAGGACACCATCCGCGCCGACCACATCGTGATCGCCTGCGGCTCGCGCCCTTATCACCCGGCCAGCGTCGATTTCAATCACCCGCGCATCTACGACAGCGACTCCATTCTCGAGCTGAGCCATGAACCGCGCCACGTGATCATTTATGGCGCCGGGGTGATCGGCTGCGAATACGCGTCTATCTTCCGCGGTCTGAACGTCAAGGTCGATCTGATCAACACCCGCGATCGCCTGCTGGCATTCCTCGATCAGGAGATGTCGGATTCGCTCTCTTATCACTTCTGGAACAACGGCGTGGTGATCCGCCACAACGAGGAGTTCGAGAAGATTGAAGGCACCGAAGACGGCGTGATCGTGCACCTGAAGTCCGGCAAGAAGGTGAAAGCGGACTGCCTGCTGTACGCCAACGGCCGTACCGGCAACACCGATTCGCTGGGGTTGGAAAACGTCGGCCTGGAATCGGACAGCCGCGGGCTGCTGAAGGTGAACAGCATGTACCAAACCGCGCTGTCGCACATCTATGCGGTCGGTGACGTGATCGGCTATCCGAGCCTGGCTTCCGCCGCCTACGATCAGGGCCGCATCGCCGCGCAGGCGATCGCTTCCGGCGAGGCCAGCGGCCACCTAATCGAAGATATCCCGACCGGCATCTACACCATTCCGGAAATCAGCTCCGTCGGCAAAACCGAGCAGGAACTGACGGCGATGAAGGTGCCGTATGAAGTGGGCCGCGCCCAGTTCAAGCATCTGGCGCGCGCGCAGATCGCCGGGATGAACGTCGGCAGCCTGAAGATCCTGTTCCATCGCGACACCCTGCAGATCCTCGGGATCCACTGCTTCGGCGAGCGTGCGGCGGAGATCATCCACATCGGTCAGGCGATCATGGAACAGAAAGGTGAAGGCAATACTATCGAGTATTTCGTTAATACAACCTTCAACTATCCGACCATGGCCGAAGCCTACCGGGTGGCGGCGCTTAACGGCTTAAACCGCCTGTTTTAACGCGTTGTCGATGTAGCCCTGCATGTGCTCGCGGATCGCTTCAGCCAACTGCTCATAACGGCTGCGCAGTGGGGAACCGGGGCGATACACCAACGCGATGGTGCGCTTCGGTTCCGGCTTGTAGCAGTCCAGATAGCAGACGCCGTCGCGTTCGCGCTGCGGCGGCACCGCCAGTGACGGCAGCAGGGTAATGCCGCTGCCGGCCGCGACCATATTGCGCAGCGTTTCCAGACTGGTGGCGCGGAAGTGAGTATCTTCGTCCGCGCCCGCCTGGAAGCAGAAGCCCATCGCCTGATCGCGCAGGCAGTGGCCATCCTCCAGCATCAGCAGCTTCTCTCCCGCCAAATCCGGCATCGCCACGCGCTCGCGCTGCGCCCACGGGTGATCGGAATACACCGCCAGCTTCATCGGTTCATCGAACAGAGGCACTTCGATAAACGCCTCGGTTTCCTTCACCAATGCCAGAATGGCGCAGTCCAGTTTGCCGCTGTCGAGTTGCGCCAGCAGTTGCTGGGTTTGCGCTTCGTGCAGGTACATTTCCAGTTTCGGGAAGGTTTTGTGCAGCGTCGGGATGATCTGCGGCAGCAGATAAGGCCCCACGGTCGGGATCAGGCCGATGTGCAGCGGCCCGGACATGGCTTCGCCCTGCTGGCTGGCCATCTCCTTCAATACTTTCACTTCGCGCAGCACGGTACGCGCCTGCTCCACCAGCAGCAGACCCGCCTGGGTGAACAGCACCTTGCGGCTGGTGCGCTCGAGCAGCATGACGCCCAACTCGTCTTCCAGCTTGCGGATCTGCCCGCTCAGCGTGGGTTGGCTTACATGGCATGAATCGGCCGCGCGGCGGAAGTGCCGGTGCTCGGCCAAGGCGACCAGATACTCTAAATCACGAATATTCATTGTTTCCCTCCATTCCATGATAGCTCATGGCGATAGATAAGATAGCAATGAGCGATTAGATCTATCAACCCCCAGCGACAATAATGTGTCCCAACGAAGCGATATCGCGCTAAATGCTAAAAATTAATTTTGCTAATTAAGGGGTTAATCAATGTTTACCAGTCAAGAAGGCAAGAAAGTTCCTCAGGTTACTTTCCACACCCGTCAGGGCGACCAATGGATTGATGTGACCACTGATGACCTGTTCAAAAACAAAACCGTTATCGTGTTCTCGCTGCCGGGCGCATTTACGCCAACCTGTTCTTCGAGCCATTTGCCGCGCTACAACGAACTGTCCAGCGTATTCAAGCAGCACGGCGTCGACGGCATTCTGTGCGTCTCGGTGAACGATACCTTCGTGATGAACGCCTGGAAAGCCGATCAACATGCGGAAAACATCACCTTCGTGCCGGACGGCAACGGTGAATTCACCAAAGGCATGAACATGCTGGTCGAGAAAGCGGATCTGGGCTTTGGCCCGCGTTCATGGCGCTACTCGATGCTGGTGCGCGACGGCGTGGTCGAGAAAATGTTCGTCGAACCGAACAAGCCGGGCGACCCGTTTGAAGTGTCCGACGCCGACACCATGCTGAAATACCTGGCGCCGGAATTCAAAGTGCAGGAATCGGTCTCCCTGTTTACCAAGCCGGGCTGCCCATTCTGCGCCAAAGCCAAGCAGATGCTGCAAGAGCGCGGCATTCAGTATGAAGAGATCGTACTGGGCAAAGACGCCACCACCGTCAGCCTGCGCGCCGTCAGCGGCCGCGCCACGGTGCCGCAAGTGTTCATCGGCGGCCGTCACATCGGCGGCAGCGACGATCTGGAAACTTTCCTGTCAGCTTAATAAGTAATAACAAAGCCAACGTGAACTTTGGCGGGCTACGGCCCGCCCTTTTTTTACCTTTCAGGAGCGGATATGAAACTGTTGAACGTTGATGTTGCGGTCATCGGCGGCGGCACCGCAGGGCTCAGCGCCTATCGCGCGGCCAAACTGTCTACCCCCAGCGTGGTGATGATCGAAGGCGGGCCTTACGGCACCACCTGTGCGCGCGTTGGCTGCATGCCATCCAAGTTGCTGATCGCCGCCGCCGAAGCGGTGCATCAAATCGAACGCGCGCCGGGCTTTGGCGTGCACCCAACCGGTACAACCCGCATCGACGGGCGCGAAGTGATGGCGCGCGTCAAACGCGAACGCGATCGCTTCGTCGGCTTCGTGCTGGAAGGCGTGGACGAGATCCCGGCCGGCGACAAAATTCAGGGCTATGCCCGCTTTATCGACGACAACACGCTGCAGGTCGACGAGCATACGCGCATCGTGGCGCAGCGCATTGTGATCGCCACCGGTTCCCGCCCCAGCTGGCCGGCGCCGTGGAACGAACTGGGCGATCGTCTGATCGTCAACGACGATCTGTTCAACTGGGATGATTTGCCGCAGTCCGTAGCGGTGTTCGGCCCCGGCGTCATCGGGCTCGAGCTGGGGCAAGCGCTGCACCGCCTCGGCGTCGACACCAAGGTCTTCGGCATCGGCGGCGCGGTCGGGCCGCTGACCGACAGCGCCGTGCGCGACTACGCCGCCAACGCGCTGGGGGAAGAGTTCTATCTCGACGCCGACGTGAAGGTAGAGATGATGCAGCGCGAAGGCGACCGCGTATTTATCCGCTATCGGGATCTGCAGGGCCAACCGCAGGAGATCCTGGTGGACTACGTGCTGGCCGCCACCGGTCGCCGCCCCAACGTCGATCGGCTGGGCCTCGAAAACACCGGCTTACAGCTCGACGCCCGAGGCGTGCCGTTGGCCGACCGCCTGACGATGCAAACCAGCGTGCCGCATATTTTCATCGCCGGCGACGCCAGCAACCAGCTGCCGCTGCTGCATGAGGCCAGCGATCAGGCGCGCATCGCCGGCGCCAACGCCGGCAGCTTCCCGGAGATCAATCCGGGCCTGCGCCGCAGCGCGATTTCAGTGGTGTTCTCCGATCCGCAGATCGCCATGGTCGGCTCAACCTTCCGCGAGCTGAGCGAGAAGTTCAGCGCCTGCGGCTGCTTTGAAGTGGGCAAGGTCTCGTTTGAGAATCAGGGCCGCTCGCGGGTGATGCTGCGCAACAAAGGCATTCTGCACGTCTACGGCGAGCAAGGCACCGGCCGTTTCCTCGGCGCGGAAATGATCGGCCCGGACGCCGAGCACATCGCGCACCTGTTGGCCTGGGCGCATCAGCAACAGATGACCGTCGATCAGATGCTGGACATGCCGTTCTATCACCCGGTGATCGAGGAAGGCTTGCGCACCGCGCTGCGTGACCTGCAGGCGAAACTCAAACTCGGCGCGACCGAAATCGAGCGCTGCCAGCGCTGCCCGGGCGAATAACCTCTCATTCTCCGCTCATCCCCACCGGGCCTTCAGGCCCGGTTTTTTTTCGCAGCACTTTCCACATTTTCCTCCCTCCTCTTGCCTCACGGCCCTTCTGCGCTCATTTTTTATGCTTCGACACTGAAGTGATACCAATAACGATACTAGAATAAAGAAGGGAGCCAGAATGGAGGAAGAACATGGCAAAGCATGAACACTATACCTATCGCATCACCTGGTCAGCGGATGATCGTGAATATGTCGGGCTGTGCGCCGAATTCCCCTCGCTTTCCTGGCTGGCCGCCACGCGTAACGGCGCGCTGGAGGGTATCGAAAAAGTGGTGAGCGAAACGATCGCCGATATGTTGGCGCAAGGCGAAACGCCGCCGCAGGCGCTGGCGGAAAAGAACTTCAGCGGAAAACTGGTGTTGCGCATGACGCCGGAACAGCATCGGCGGCTGGCGATCGGCGCGATGGAGGAAGGCGTGAGCTTGAACCGTTATCTGTGCGCACGCCTGGCGGGGTAGAGGTTCAAGGGCGGCACCGGGCCGCCCTTGTCGTCGTCAAGCCAAACGCTGTTTCGCTGCGGCGATTGCCGCGGCCACCTGCTGCGGCGCGACGCCGCCTTTGGCCGCACGTTTGTCCAGGCAGGATTGCAAGGCCAGGATCGGGTAAACATCGTCGCCGATCGTCGCGCTGAACTGCTGCAAGTCCGTCAGCGGCAACGCTTCCAGCGGTTTGCCCTGGCGAATCGCTTCTACCACCGCCTCGCCGACGATATGGTGCGCTTCGCGGAACGGCACGCCCTTGGCGACCAGGTAATCCGCCAGTTCGGTGGCATTGGCATAGCCCTGCTCCGCCGCTTCCTGGCAGCGCGGGCGTTTCACCTGGATGCCGTCCAGCACCAGCGCCGCCATCTGCAGGCAGTCCATCCAGGTGTCGAGCGCGTCGAACAGCCCTTCTTTGTCTTCCTGCATGTCTTTGTTATACGCCAGCGGCAAGCCTTTCAGCGTCATCATCATGCCGGTCAGCGCGCCCTGTACGCGGCCGCACTTACCGCGGATCAGCTCCAGCGCGTCCGGGTTTTTCTTCTGCGGCATCAGCGAAGAGCCGGAGGTCACGCGGTCGGACAGCTCGACAAACGCCGCTTCACCGCTGTTGAAGAAGATCAGGTCTTCGGCGAAGCGCGACAGGTGCACCATGCTGATGGCAGCATTGGACAGCAGCTCCAGCACGTGATCGCGATCGGATACGCTGTCCAGGCTGTTGCGGGTCGCCGAGGCGAAGCCCAGCCAGCCGGCCAACTGCTCGCGATCGATAGGATAAGCGGTGCCGGCCAGCGCGCCGCTGCCCAGCGGGCTGACGTCCAGCCGTTTCAGGGTATCCTGCAGGCGGCTCTCATCGCGCGCCAGCATCTCGACATAGGCCAGGCACCAGTGCGCGAAAGTCACCGGCTGCGCGCGTTGCAGGTGGGTATACCCCGGCATCACCGCATCCTGGTTGGCTTCGGCGGTTTCCACCAGCGCCTGCTGCAGCTGGACGATCGCCTGATGCAGATCGCCGACTTGCTGTTTGCACCACAGCTTCAGATCGGTCGCGACCTGATCGTTGCGGCTGCGGCCGGTGTGCAGCTTCTTGCCCAAATCGCCGACCTTCTCGATCAGCTTCTGCTCCACCCAGCTGTGGATGTCTTCGGCATCGCTTTGGACGATCGCCAAAGGATCGGCCTGGACCTCCGTCAGTAGCGCATTCAGCGCCTGCTCCAGCTGCTGTTGCTCCGTTGCCGTCAACACGTTAACGGTCACCAGCGCCTTCGACCAGGCCACCGAGCCCACGATATCCTGCTCCGCCAGGCGATAATCGAACCGCAGCGAATCGTTGAGTTGCTTGAACCGCTGATCCGCCGCCTGAGTGAACCGTCCGCCCCAAAGTGCCATATCTTACTCCTGAATTTTTATGCGAAAGGGCGCAGCATGCTGCGCCCTTGCAGAGTCACGCCAATCGATTATTTATTCTTTTTCTCGTTCAACGCGCGGATGCGTGAAGACAGAGAGAACAGGCGGATAAAGCCGCCCGCGTGGCTGTGATCGTAAACTTCGTCTTCGCCGAAGGTGGCGAACTCTTCGGAGTACAGGCTGTTGGCGGATTTTTTCTGGGTCGCCGTCACCTGGCCTTTGTACAGCTGCAGCACGACTTCACCGTTCACCTCTTCAGCCAGCGCCTCGGCGGAAGCCTGCAGCGAACGGCGCAGCGGCGCAAACCAGCGGCCGTCGTACACCACATAAGACATCTCCAGGCCCAGCTGCTCGCGCCATTTGAAGCTGTCGCGGTCCAGCACCAGCTGCTCGACGGCGCGCAGCGCTGCCACCATGATGGTGCCCCCCGGGGTTTCATAGCAGCCGCGGGATTTGATGCCCACCAGGCGGTTTTCCACGATGTCGATACGGCCGACGCCGTGTTTGGCGCCCAGCGCGTTCAGGGTTTCCAGGCACTGGTACGGCGACAGCGCTTTACCGTTAACCGCCACGACGCGGCCTTTCTCAACGGTCACGGTCACCTGCTCAGGCTGGTTCGGCGCTTCCTGCGGATCGACGGTCCACACCCAGCAATCTTTGTTCGGCGCATTCCACGGGCTTTCCAGCACGCCGCCTTCGGTGGAGATGTGCCAGGCGTTTTCATCGCGGCTGTAGATCTTCTCCAGCGACGCGGTGGTCGGGATGTTGCGCTCTTTCAGGTAATCCAGCAGCGCTTCACGGGAACGCAGATTCCACTCACGCCACGGCGCCACCACCTTCAGCTGCGGCGCCAGCGCGGTGTAGGTGGTCTCGAAACGCACCTGATCGTTGCCTTTGCCGGTCGCACCGTGGCACAGCGCGTCGGCGCCCACTTTCAACGCCAGCTCGACCTGCGCCTTGGCGATGATCGGCCGCGCCATCGAGGTGCCCAGCAGGTAGCTGCCCTCGTACAGGGCACCGGTCTGCAGCACCGGATAAACGTAATCGCGGATAAATTCTTCACGCAGATCGACCACGTGACATTCAGAGGCACCGGACTGCAGGGCTTTTTGCTCCACGCCTTCCAGATCGCTGCGCTCCTGACCGATGTCCGCCACGAA
This sequence comes from Serratia sp. TSO36, assembly GCF_057808395.1. Classification (NCBI taxonomy): domain Bacteria; kingdom Pseudomonadati; phylum Pseudomonadota; class Gammaproteobacteria; order Enterobacterales; family Yersiniaceae; genus Serratia; species Serratia sp. TSO36. Next base: position 13,431 of record NZ_JBJZOU010000029.1, read on the forward strand.
CGCCACCACTTCACAGCCGCCGTAGTTCTCTTTCAGCCATGGAATGATGGCCGAGGTATCCAGGCCGCCGGAGTACGCCAGAACGATTTTTTTGATGCCTTGGTTTTGCATGATCTATTCCTTTCTAATTCTAAAATTAAGCGAGGATCCGGGTGCCAATCGACACGCCGTTAAACAAAGCGGGAAGCTGATCCGCATGGCGCCAGCTGGCGATATCCACCGGGCGGCCGAGGGTGCGGGCTGCGTCGAGCGCCGCATTCACCTTCACCACCATACCATCGGTGATAATGCCTTGCGCGATCAGTTGTTCCGCTTTTTGCGCCGTCATTTCCGCAATGCGTTGCCCCTTGCCGTCGAGGATGCCGCTGACGTCCGACAGCAGGATCAGATCCGCCCCCAGCGTCGCCGCCAGCGCCGTCGCCGCCTGATCGGCGTTCACGTTCATTAACTGCCCATCGGCGGTGATGCCGATGGAGCTGACAACCGGCAGGTAGCCGGCGCTCAGCAGGGTATTGAGCAGCGCGGGGGAACCGGGCTGCGCGTTGCCGACATGGCCCAATGCCGGATCGAGCGGGGTCACGACTGCGCTGCCGCCGTCCGCCAGGCTCAGGCCGACGGCGTTGATTTGGTGTTTAATCGCCCACGCCAGCAGCGTTTTGTTGGCGGTGCCGGCCAGCGCGCCGGTGATGATGTCGATCTGATCGGCTGGCGTGACCCGCAGGCCGTTCTTTTTCACCACCGGCAAAGAGAGCTGCTTCATCAGTTCGTCCACCACGCAGCCGCCGCCGTGCACGATCACCAGCGGGCGCTGATGCTGCTGCCGGTAGCTGTCCAGCGCGGTAAACAGACGCTCCAGCGCTTCTTCACTGTCTAATAACACGCCACCTAACTTGATAATTAACGGGTTCATTGCTGTTTACTCACGCTGGTTTAAAGGAGTGACTGGGTTTCCGGGAAGCCGAAACGGATATTCAGGCATTGCACCGCCTGTGCCGCCGCGCCTTTCAGCAGGTTGTCTTCCACCGCCACGGCGATCAGATGCTCGCCCTGCACCGCAAAACCGATGTCGCAGAACGGCAGCCCCACCACCGCTTTCAGCGCCGGCACGCCCTGGTCGTACAGCCGCACCAGCGGCTTGTCGTCATAGGCGGCGTGATAGGCGGCGGCCACGTCCTGCGCGGTCACGCCGGCCTTCAGGCGGCAGGTGATGGTTTCAAGGATGCCGCGCGGGAAGTTGCCCAGGTGCGGCGTAAAGATGACCGGCACGCCCAGGTGCGCGGCGATCTCCGGCTGGTGCCGGTGGGTGAAAATACCGTACGGCTGCAGGCTCACTTCGCAGAAGCTGGTGGTCATGCTGGCCTTGCGCCCGGCGCCGCTGACGCCGCTGGTGGCGTTAATCACCGGCCACTGGTCGAGGTTCAGCAGCTGTTTTTCGATCAACGGTTTCAGCGCCAGCTGCGCCGCCGTCGGGTAACAGCCCGGCACGGCAATCAGCTGCGCCTGTTTAATCTTGTCGCTCTGCCATTCCGCCAGGCCGTACACCGCCTGCTCCAGCAGGGCGCCATGCTGATGCTCGAAACCGTAGTACTGGCTATAAAAATCGGCGTCCTGCACGCGGAAGGCGCCCGACAGGTCGAACACCACGCAGCCCGCCGCCAGGAAGGCCGGTGCGATATCGTGGCTGACTTCATGAGCGGTGGCGAGGAACACCACGTCGATGCCCTGCGCCGCCTTGGCGACGTCGGTCAACGGCTGCAGCGGCAGATCGACGATGCCTTTCAACTGGGGATGGAGATCGGAAAGCAACTTTCCTGCATCTGCACTTTGCGCTGAAACCGCTAAAGCGGTTATGTTCATGTGTGGGTGGCGATTCAGGTAAGCCGTGAGCTCCGCTCCGGCGTAACCGCTGGCACCAACGATCAGCGTATTCAACATGTGGCCTTTCACCTTCTAAACTGACGTGCGGTCGCTTGCGACCCAGGTAACAGGGCTAGCCAGCGTTGTTGCGCCGTTCACCCACGGAGCCTGGCGTTGATGCTTTTATAAACATCCGGGTATCGGGTTCCCTTACGCGTCGGCTTACTGTATTTTTATTCAAAATAAATGCATGAATATTGATACTATCCTAACCAAAGGCTGTCAACAGTGAAGATGAAATTACCTCCATTTATTGAGCTGTACCGGGCGTTGATCGCAACGAAGTCAATCAGCGCCACCGATGCCGGCCTCGATCAGAGCAATGAGGCGTTAATCAACTTGCTGGCCGGCTGGTTTGCCGACCTGGGCTTTCGCGTCGACGTACAGCCGGTGCCGGAATCGCGCCACAAATTCAACTTGCTGGCCAGCATCGGCGAAGGCAGCGGTGGCCTGCTGCTGGCCGGCCATACCGATACGGTGCCTTACGACGAAGGCCGCTGGACGCGCGATCCCTTCATCCTGACCGAGCACGACAACAAGCTCTACGGCCTGGGCACCGCCGACATGAAAGGCTTTTTCGCCTTTATTCTGGATGCGGTGCGCGACATCGACGCGAGCAAATTGACCAAGCCGCTGTACATTCTGGCTACCGCAGATGAAGAAACGACGATGGCCGGCGCGCGTTATTTCGCCGCTTCCACCGCCATTCGTCCGGATTTCGCCATCATCGGCGAACCGACCTCGCTGCAGCCGGTGCGCGCGCACAAGGGTCACATGGCCAACGCCATTCGCATCGTCGGCCAGTCCGGCCACTCCAGCGATCCGGCGCGCGGCGTCAACGCCATCGATCTGATGCACGAATCCATCGGCCGCCTGATGGAGCTGCGCAAAACCCTGCAGGAGCGCTACAACAATCCGGCGTTCGCCGTGCCTTATCCCACCATGAACTTCGGCCATATCAGCGGCGGCGACGCGGCCAACCGCATCTGCGCCTGCTGCGAGCTGCACCTGGATATCCGCCCGCTGCCCGGCATGACGCTCGACAACATCAACGAGCTGATGCATCAGGCATTGGAGCCGGTGAGCCAACGCTGGCCGGGCCGCCTGACCATCGAAGAGCTGCACGCGTCGGTGCCGGGTTACGAATGCCCGACCAACCACCGCATGGTGGCGGTGATCGAGGAGCTGCTGGGCACCCGCACGCAGGTGGTCAACTACTGCACCGAAGCGCCGTTCGTGCAGCAGGTCTGCCCGACGTTGGTGCTCGGCCCCGGTTCCATCGATCAGGCCCACCAGCCGGACGAATACATCGACACCGCGTTTATCGAACCGACGCGCAAACTGCTGGGCCAGCTGGTCAATCACTTTTGCCGGCAGTAAACCTGACATTTAACAGGGGAAACGCGCTATGCTTCCCCTAACTCAAAATAAGTAGAAAGCGGCGAAATAAGCCACGCTGATAACCGATGTGGCGTAATTAAATTTCAGAAAATGCGCCGATTTTGATGTTTTTTTGCTAAAAATAGTGTCAATTGACGATTGGACAGGAACGCGATGGGATCAGGCAGGCGGTCTGCGCCTGACGCGTGAAATTTATTTACAAGATAAAAATCATACAGAACTGGGTCAGGGGTTATATGAACGAACAATATTCGGCAATGCGCAGTAATGTCAGTATGCTCGGCAAATTGCTCGGCGATACCATCAAAGAAGCGCTGGGCGAGCATATTCTCGATCGCGTTGAGACCATCCGTAAGCTTTCCAAATCCTCACGCGCCGGCAACGAAGCGCATCGCCAGGAGCTGCTCTCCACCCTGCAGAACCTGTCCAACGACGAGCTGCTGCCGGTGGCGCGCGCCTTCAGCCAGTTCCTCAACCTGACCAACGTCGCCGAGCAGTACCACAGCATTTCGCCCAACGGCGAAGCCGCCAGCAACCCGGAAGCGCTGGCGCAGCTGTTCAGCCGTCTCAAAGACAAAAAGCTCAGCGACAAAGAGCTGCAGCACGCGGTGTCGCAACTTTCCATCGAGCTGGTGCTGACGGCGCACCCGACGGAGATCACCCGCCGCACCCTGATCCACAAGCTGGTGGAGGTCAACACCTGTCTCAGCCAGCTCGATCACAACGATCTGGCCGACTACGAGCGCAACAAGATCATGCGCCGCCTGCGCCAGCTGGTGGCCCAGTCGTGGCACACCGATGAAATTCGCAAACATCGCCCTTCCCCGATCGACGAAGCCAAATGGGGCTTCGCGGTGGTGGAAAACAGCCTGTGGGAAGGCGTGCCGGCGTTCCTGCGCGAGTTCAACGAACAGTTGGAAAACTCCATCGATTACAGCCTGCCGGCGGAAGCGGTGCCGGTGCGCTTCACCTCCTGGATGGGCGGCGACCGCGACGGCAACCCGAACGTGACCGCCGAAATCACCCGCCATGTGCTGCTGCTCAGCCGCTGGAAAGCCTGCGACCTGTTCACCCGCGATATCCAGGTGCTGGTCTCCGAGCTGTCGATGACCGAATGCACCCCGGAGCTGCGCGCCCGCGCCGGCGGTGACGAAGTGCAGGAACCGTACCGCGAAATCATGAAGCAGCTGCGCAGCCAGCTGATGAGCTCCCAGGCCTATCTGGAAGGCCGCCTGAAAGGCGAACGCGTGCTGAAGCCGCACGACCTGCTGGTGAACAACGAGCAGCTGTGGGAGCCGCTGTATGCCTGCTACCAATCGCTGCAGGCCTGCGGCATGGGCATCATCGCCAACGGTCAACTGCTGGATACCCTGCGCCGCGTGCGCTGCTTCGGCGTGCCGCTGGTGCGCATCGACGTGCGCCAGGAAAGCACCCGCCATACCGAGGCCATCGCCGAGCTGACCCGCTACCTGGGGCTGGGCGACTATGAAAGCTGGTCGGAAGCCGATAAACAGGCGTTCCTGATCCGCGAACTGAACTCCAAACGCCCGCTGGTGCCGCTGAAATGGCAACCGAGCGCCGACACGCAGGAAGTGCTGGAAACCTGCCGGGTGATCGCCGAAGCGCCGCAGGGCTCGATCGCTGCCTACGTGATTTCGATGGCGCGCACGCCTTCCGACGTGCTGGCGGTGCACCTGCTGCTGAAAGAGGCCGGCTGCCCGTTCGCGCTGCCGGTCGCCCCGCTGTTCGAAACCCTCGACGATCTGAACAACGCCGACGACGTGATGACTCAGTTGCTGAACATCGACTGGTATCGCGGCTTTATTCAGGGCAAACAGATGGTGATGATCGGCTACTCCGACTCGGCGAAAGACGCCGGCGTGATGGCCGCTTCCTGGGCGCAGTACCGCGCGCAGGACGCGCTGATCAAAACCTGTGAAAAGGCCGGCGTGGCGCTGACGCTGTTCCACGGCCGCGGCGGCTCCATCGGCCGCGGCGGCGCGCCGGCGCATGCGGCGCTGCTGTCGCAGCCGCCGGGCAGCCTCAAGGGCGGCCTGCGCGTCACCGAACAGGGCGAGATGATCCGCTTCAAGTTCGGCCTGCCGGAAGTCACCATCAGCAGCCTGGCGCTGTATGCTGGCGCGATCCTCGAGGCCAACCTGCTGCCGCCGCCGGAACCGAAGAAAGAATGGCGGGCGCTGATGGACGATCTGTCAGACACCTCATGCCGGATGTATCGCGGCTACGTGCGTGAAAACCCGGACTTCGTGCCTTACTTCCGCGCTGCCACGCCGGAGCTGGAGCTGGGTAAACTGCCACTGGGCTCACGCCCGGCCAAACGCAAGCCGAACGGCGGCGTGGAAAGCCTGCGCGCCATTCCGTGGATCTTCGCCTGGACGCAGAACCGCCTGATGCTGCCGGCCTGGCTCGGCGCCGGCGCCGGATTGCAGGAGGCGGTGAAAGCCGGCAAACAGGCGGAACTGGAGGCGATGTGTCGCGACTGGCCGTTCTTCTCCACCCGCATCGCCATGCTGGAAATGGTGTTCGCCAAGGCCGACCTGTGGCTGGCGGAATACTACGATCAGCGCCTGGTGGATAAATCGCTGTGGCCGCTGGGCCAACAGCTGCGCGATCAGCTGGAAAGCGACATCAAGGTGGTGCTGACCATCGCCAACGATGCGCACCTGATGGAAGACCTGCCGTGGATCGCCGAATCCATCGCGCTGCGCAACGTTTATACCGACCCGCTGAACGTCTTGCAGGCCGAGCTGCTGCACCGTTCGCGCCAGCAGGAGCAGCCGGACGCCCGCGTCGAGCAGGCGCTGATGGTCACCATCGCCGGCGTCGCCGCCGGGATGCGCAACACCGGCTAGCGAGCCTCATCGCGGCCCCGTTTATCGGGGCCGTTTTTTTATGTCTTGTCTTCCCCCACAAAAAAAAGGCGCCGCAGTAAGCGACGCCCTTTTTCAATGGAACAGGCCTGTCAGGCGGCTGCCACCGGGCGCACGCCCAGCGTGTGGCAGATGGCGTAGCTCATCTCGGCGCGGTTCAGCGTATAGAAATGGAAATCTTTCACGCCTTCACGGCTGAGGATCTTCACCATGTCCATGGCGATGTTGGCGCCGACCATTTTGCGGGTCTCCGCATCGTCGTCCAGCCCTTCGAACATGCTGGTCATCCAGCTTGGCACCCGCACGTTGGTCATGGTGGCGAAACGCTGCAGCTGCTTGAAGTTGGACACCGGCAGAATGCCCGGCACGATTTCCACGTCGATACCAGCGGCGACGCAGCGGTCGCGGAAGCGCAGGTAGCTCTCGACGTCAAAGAAGAACTGGGTGATGGCGCGGCTGGCGCCGGCGTCGATCTTGCGCTTCAGGTTGATTAAGTCGGCCTGGGCGCTCTTCGCCTCCGGGTGCACTTCCGGGTAGGCAGCGACGGAAATGTCGAAGTCGCCCACGTCTTTCAGCAGCGCCACCAGATCGGTCGCGTACATGTCCGGCTTGCCGCCGCCCGGCGGCAGATCGCCGCGCAGCGCCACGATATGGCGAATGCCGCTGTTCCAATAATCGGCCGCGATGTCGCGCAGCTGCGCCGGGCTGGCGTCGATGCAGGTCAGGTGCGGCGCCGCCTCCAGGCCGGTGCGCTCCTTGATCCCCTTGATGATGCTGTGGGTGCGATCGCGCTCGCCGGAGTTGGCGCCGTAGGTGACGGAAACGAATTTGGGTTTGAGGATGCTCAGACGATCGATCGACTGCCACAGGGTCTCTTCCATCTCGCTGGTGCGCGGCGGGAAGAACTCGAATGATACGTTAATCTGGCCGTTCAACTCCGCCAGACTCTGATTCAGCGCTTCCCGCTGGTTTGCGTGGAAAAAACTCATACCCTGCTCACCTCTTATCAATCACTGTTTTTTTCATCTTGATGAGCGTCTATACGTTTAGACGTCTAGATAGAAAATGCCGCATGTTGGCTAAAGAGTCAACAGGAAAATGAGGGGAATAAGATGATTAATCTTCACCCGCTCAACGAGGGAATTTCATGACGGCGGCAGGGATAAGTATGGCAGGAAAAGCAAAGGGGCGCGGTGAACCCGCGCCCGCAGAGGATTAAAGCAGCTGCGCCAACCGGTTAAGGTCTGACTGGATCGCTCCGGCGGTTACGTCGCGGCCGGCGCCCGGCCCGCGGATCACCAGCGGATTATCGCGATACCAGCGGCTTTCGATGGCGAACACGTTGTCGCACGGCAGCAACGAGGCCAGCGGATGCTCAGGACGCACCGCCTCCACGCCGACCCGCGCCTTGCCGTTGGCGTCGAAACGCGCCACGTGACGCAGCACCAGGCCCATTTCGCTGGCGGCCTCAAAGCGCTGCTGCATCTGCTGGTTCAGCGCCTCGCCGTTCTCGAAGAACTGATCGACGGAGCCCTGCTCGCAGCCCGCCGGCACCAGCGACTCGACCCGCACCTGGTTAGGTTCGATGTCGTAGCCCGCTTCGCGCGCCAGGATCACCAGCTTGCGCATCACGTCCTGGCCGGAGAGATCGACCCGCGGATCCGGTTCGGTCAGCCCCTGCTGCCAGGCCTGATCCACCAGCTCGGTGAACGGCACCGTGCCGTCATACTGCAGGAACAGCCAGGAAAGCGTGCCGGAGAAAATGCCGCTGATCGCCAAAATGCTGTCGCCGCTGTCGCGCAGATCGCGCACCGTGTGGTTGACCGGCAGACCGGCGCCGACGGTGGCGTTGTACAGCCAGTGGCGGCCGGTTTTGGCGAAGGCGTCGCGAATTTGGCGATAGGTATCGCTGCACGAGGCTCCCGCCAGCTTGTTGGCGCTGATCACGTGGAAACCGTAGCTGGCGAAATCCAGATACTGCCCGGCCAGCTCTTCGCTGGCGGTCACGTCGAGCACCACCAGATCGTCGAACGGGTGCGCGCGCATCCACAGGAACAGCGACTCTTCGTCGAGCGCCTGCGCCTCGTCCTCAAAGAACGCCAATGCGCGGCTGGCGTCCAGCCCTTCGTAGTTCAGCAGGCTGCGGCGGCTGTCCACCACCCCCGCCAGGATAAATTCGAAGCCGCTGCGCGCGGAAATATTGGTCTGCTCGCGGGCAAACAGCTCCAGCCAGCGCGACCCAATGTTGCCCTTGCCGAACAGCACCAGACCGATGCGCTTCTCGGCGCGGAACAAGCTTTGGTGCAGCCCCTGGATCAGCAGCGCGGTCGGCCCCTGGCGCAATACCGCCACCAGGCTGATGCCATCTTCCGCCTGCCAGATAAATTCGACCGGCTGATCTTTCAGCTGCTGATAGAAACGGTGGCTGTGCAGCGGGTTCTTGCACACCCCGGCGCCGACCATCGCCACCAGCGCCAACCCTTCGCGCAGGTGCAGTTCACCCGGCAGCGCCGAGGCCTGCAGGGTCGCCAGCGCGCTGTTGACCACCTCGGAGGTATAGCACAGCTGCACCCGATTGCGATCAGGATGGATGCCCACCGCCAGCGGTTTGATCTGCGCGCGCTTGAGCACCAGATCCAACTCTTTCTGCGCCAGTTTGAAGTCATGCTGAGCGGCGACGTGCAGCTCAATCAGACACACGTCATCGTGGCTGGTGACAATCTTGGCGCCGGTGCCGGACGCCAATACGCGCTCGATGCGCGTCGAGCCCTGCTCCGGCTGGTAGCTGCAGCGCAGCTGAAGATCGATATCGCTGCCGGAGACCGGCTGCAGGGTGCGGGTATGCAACACCGGTGCCGCCAGGCGCGCCAGCTCGCTGGCTTCGTCCAGGCGCAGCAGCGGCAGCAGGCAGGCGTCTTTCACCTTGCGCGGGTCGGCGCTGTACACCCCGGCCACGTCGCTCCAGATGGTGACGCGCGCCGCGCCGGCCAACGCGCCGACCTGAGTGGCGGAGTAGTCGCTGCCGTTACGCCCCAACAGCACGGTTTCCCCGGCGTCGTTGCGCGAAATGAAGCCGGTCACCACCAGGCGCTTGCCCGGATGTTGAGCCAACAATTGCTGCAGCAGCGGATAAGAACGGCCTTCATCTACCTGCGGCTGCGCGGCGCGCTCGGCGCGCAGGAAGTCACGCGCATCCAGCCAGGCCGCCTGCATATCCAGGTGGTTGAGCACCGCCGCCATCAGGCGCGCCGACCAGATCTCGCCGTGCCCGACCACTTCGGCATAGCACACCTCGTCGACTTTGCCGTCCAGCAGCACCGCCAGACGTTCCAGATCCTGAATGAACTCGGCGATCAGCGGCTCGGCGCTTTCCGGCGGCAGCAGGCCGCTGATAAGATCGCTGTGATAACGACGCAACGTCTGCTGCACCTGGTGCGCAGACAGGCGATCGCTCTGGCTGAGCTTCAGCCAGTTGATCAACTGGTTGGTGGTACTGCCGGCGGCCGATACCACCATCATGTCGCCCGGCTGGCTGTATTCCGCCATAATCCCGGCCACACGCAGATAACACTTCACATCCGCCAGACTGCTGCCGCCAAACTTGTGCAGTTGACGCCCACTCACCGGCCCTGCTACAGCAATTGCATTCATGCTTACCTCGTTGCCGCCGCCTGGAAAGCGCGTTCCAGATCGGCAATCAAATCTTCACTGTCTTCAATACCCACGGAAATGCGCAGCAGGCTCTCGGAGATGCCGGCCGCTGCCCGCGCCTCCGCCGCCATGCCGGCGTGGGTCATGGTCGCTGCATGCGAGATCAGGCTTTCTACGCCGCCCAACGATTCTGCCAGAGTAAACAGCTCAAGGGCAGAGAGAAAACGGCGCAGCACCGCTTCATCGCCGTCCAGTTCAAAACTCAGCATCGCGCCGAAACCGCGCTGCTGCCGGCGGGCGATCTCATGCCCCGGATTCTCCGGCAGGGAGGGATGATACAGCTTTTTCACCAACGGTTGCTGCTGTAAATAGTCAACAATCGCTTCAGCGTTTTGCTGCGCCGCCTTGATGCGCGGCGACAGCGTGCGCATACCGCGCAGCAAAAGATAGCTGTCAAACGCGCCGCCGGTCACGCCGATGTTGTTCGCCCACCAGACCAGCTCGACCGCCAGCTCGGGATCTTTAGCGATCACCGCCCCGGCCACCACGTCCGAATGCCCGTTCAGGTATTTGGTGCACGAATGGACCACCAGATCGGCACCGAGTTCGATCGGCTGTTGCAGGGCCGGGCTGAGGAAGGTGTTGTCCACCACCGTCAACGCGCCCGCCGCGTGCGCGGCGGCGCAGATCGCCGCGATGTCCACCACCCGCAGCAGCGGGTTGCTGGGGCTTTCGATCAGCACCAGCTTCGGCTTTTGCGCCAGCGCCTGTTGCAGGGCGGCTTCATTACCCTGATCGACGAACAGCACGCGATAGGCACCGCGTTTGCTCAGGCTGTCGAACAACCGATAGCTGCCGCCGTAGCAGTCGTGCGGCGCCACCAGCAGATCGCCGGGCTTCAGCAGCACGGTGGTCACCAGATGGATCGCCGACATCCCGCTGCCGGTCATCACCGCGCCGGCGCCGCCTTCCAGCTCCGCCAACGCGCGTTGCACCACGTCGCGCGTCGGGTTGCCGCGGCGCGAGTAATCATGGGCTCGGGGTTGGTTGAAGTCGGTAAAGTTATAGGTGCTGGACAGATGAATCGGCGGGACAACGCAGCCGTACTGTTCGTCGTCGTTCAGGCCGCTGCGTACGGCAATCGTGGCTGGTTTACGCGTCATGGGCTCGCTCGGCTCTCGGTTCGGTGAATGAGGCCTAAAGAGTAATCGCAGGATTGATAGACGTCAATACATCTGGACATCTAAACCTCTCTGCGTATAGATTGAGCAATGGCACAATACCCGCTAAAATTATGCCGATATGACATGACGATAAGATGTTAAGCCGCAATGCCTGGCCGAGGCGGGGCATTCAGTGACCCTGGTCGCGTAAAATTGACATTTATTTAGTGAGAACAGTGAAGATCGGGCATAATTGGCCGGTTTTTAGAATTTTGTAATTTTTCTGACAAAGTTAAGGTGTCCCATGGCTGAGTGGAACGGCGAGTATGTCAGCCCTTACGCTGAACACGGTAAAAAAAGCGAGCAAGTCAAAAAGATCACGGTATCCATTCCGCTGAAGGTCCTGAAAATCCTCACCGACGAACGGACCCGTCGCCAGGTGAACAACCTGCGCCACGCCACCAACAGCGAACTGCTGTGCGAAGCGTTTCTGCATGCCTTTACCGGCCAGCCGCTGCCGAACGATGAAGACCTGCGCAAAGAGCGCAGCGATGAAATTCCGGAAGCCGCGAAAGTGTTGATGCGCGAACTGGGTGTCGATCCCGATACCTGGGAATATTGAGAACCGCCCGGCGAACGCCGGCGGCAGAAACGAAAAAAGGCGCCAAAGGCGCCTTTTTCATCGGACGATAAGAAATCTTATTTCTTAGCGCCTGGTACGCTGAAACGCTTGTTGAAGCGGTCAACGCGGCCACCGGTAGCAACGTCACGCTGCTTGCCAGTGTAGAACGGGTGGCATGCGCCACAAACGTCCAGGTTCAGATCGTGGCCCACGGTGGAGCGGATCTTCATCACGTTACCGCAAGAGCAGTTAGCAGTAACTTCTTCGTATTTTGGGTGGATACCTTGTTTCATGGGAAACCTCAGTTAAGGCCGTGTCGCTATCCAGCCCTGTTTCGCCAGACACCACACGTGGTTGATAATAGAATTTTGGTATCGAATTATACCAAAGGCGGCAAATTATACAGCATTAGCCGGGGCGCGCAATCGGAACCGTACATTTGCCGATGCGCCGTGTAAACTGATGCCCACTTTTTTCAATTTGGATGAGATCATGCCCGTCGTACACGTTGCCTTGCCGGTTCCCCTCGCCCGCACCTTCGACTATCTGCTGCCGCCCGGCATGCAGCCGGTGGCCGGCGCGCGCGTGGGCGTGCCCTGGGGCAGGCAGCATGCGATCGGCATCGTCACCGGCTGCAGCGACACCAGTGAACTGCCGCTGGACAAGCTCAAACCGATCGACAGCGTGATCGACGCCGAATCGCTGTTCTCCCCCAGCCTGTGGCGCATCCTGCGCTGGGCCAGCGATTACTATCACTACCCCATCGGCGAAGTGCTGTTCCATGCGCTGCCGATCCTGCTGCGGCAAGGCAAACCGGCCGAGGCCGCGCCGCTGTGGCAATGGTTCGCCACCGAAGAGGGGCGCGCCACCCCGCCCGAAAGCCTGAAACGCGCGCCGAAACAGCAGCAGGCGCTGGCGGCGCTGCTGCAACGCCCGGTCTATCGCCATCAGGTCAGCCAGCTTGAGCTGACGGAAAGCGCCCTGCAGGCGCTGCGCGCCAAAGGGCTGATCGATCTGCGCGCTCAGGTCGCGGATACGCACGACTGGCGCCCCAACTTCGCAGTGCTCGGCGAGCGGCTGCGGCTGAACACCGAGCAGGCTACCGCCGTCGGGGCGATCAGAAGCGAGGATGAGCAGTTCGCCGCCTGGCTGTTGGCGGGGGTAACCGGCTCCGGCAAGACCGAAGTCTACCTCAGCGTGCTGGAAAACGTGCTGGCCAAAGGCCGACAGGCGCTGGTGCTGGTGCCGGAAATCGGCCTGACGCCGCAAACCATCGCCCGCTTTCGCGAGCGCTTCAACGCGCCGGTAGACGTGCTGCACTCCGGGCTGAACGACAGCGAACGGCTGGCGGTTTGGCTGCGCGCGCGCAGCGGCGAAGCCGCCATCGTCATCGGCACCCGTTCGGCGCTGTTCACGCCGTTCCGTCAGCTGGGCGTGATCATCATCGACGAAGAGCACGACAGCTCTTATAAACAGCAGGAAGGCTGGCGCTACCACGCCCGCGATCTGGCGGTGTTCCGCGCCCGGGAAGAGGACATCCCGATGGTAATGGGCTCCGCGACCCCGGCATTGGAAACGCTGCACAACGTGCAGCTGGGTAAATATCGCCAGCTGAAGCTCACCCAGCGCGCGGGCAACGCCAAACCGGCGGCGCAGCACCTGATCGATCTGAAGGGGCTGCCGCTGAAGGTCGGCCTGTCGCAGCCGCTGCTGAAGAGCATGCAGCACCATTTAAAAGCCGGCAATCAGGTGATGCTGTTCCTCAACCGCCGCGGTTACGCTCCGGCGCTGCTGTGCCACGAGTGCGGCTGGATAGCCGAATGCCAGCGCTGCGATCACTATTACACCTTCCACCAGCACCAGCGCCAGTTGCGCTGCCACCACTGCGACAGCCAGCGGCCGGTGCCGCACCAGTGCCCACAGTGCGGCTCCACCCACCTGGTGTCGGTCGGCGTCGGCACCGAACAGCTGGAGCAGGAGCTGGCGCCGCTGTTCCCCGACACGCCGATCACCCGCATCGATCGCGACACCACCAGCCGCAAAGGGGCGCTGGAGCAGCACCTGGCGGATATTCATCGCGGCGAAGCGCGCATTCTGATCGGCACGCAGATGCTGGCCAAGGGCCACCATTTTCCCGACGTCACGCTGGTGGCGTTGCTGGACGTGGACGGCGCGCTGTTCTCCGCCGACTTCCGCTCCGCCGAGCGTTTCGCTCAGCTGTATACCCAGGTCTCCGGGCGGGCCGGCCGCGCGGGCAAACAGGGTGAAGTGCTGCTGCAAACCCACCATCCGGAGCACCCGCTGCTGCAGGTACTGCTGCAACAGGGTTACGACGCCTTCGCCAAACAGACGCTGGCGGAGCGCAACAGCGTGTTTCTGCCGCCTTACACCAGCCACATCATCGTGCGCGCCGAAGATCACGACAACCAGCAGGCCCCGCTGTTCCTGCAGCAGCTGCGCAACCTGCTGGAAGCCAGCCCGCTGAAGGACGATTCGCTGTGGGTGATGGGCCCGGTGCCGGCGCTGCAGTCCAAACGCGGCGGCCGTTTCCGCTGGCAGCTGTTGCTGCAGCACCCGACGCGGCGCGTCCTGCAACAGCTGATGAAAAGCTCGCTGCCGCTGATCGGCACCCTGCCGCAAACGCGCAAGGTGAAATGGACGCTGGATGTCGATCCGATCGACAGCTGATCCCGGAAAAGTCCGATTTAGCTGCCGCAGTGCAAACGTTTACCCTTGAAATTGCGAGCGAACGCTAAAAAACCTTCTCAGGTCACATTTTTTATGCAAATTAGGTAACAAAGGCGGGGCGTATTCTGTTTAGAATGTCTGCGAGGGCAAATTTTGTCGCCACATCGCAGCGCGACGGAGTGCCCGAACGCGAGTGGCGCTCAATGACAACAATTTCGCCACCGCATGCCGGACATTGTGAGCAAACAGCAGTAGTGGCGTCGGCATGGGGCTGACGCAAGGAGAAAGGCGTTGGAACACAAGAAAGAGTTATCCATGGCGACCATGAAAGACGTCGCCGAAATGGCGGGCGTTTCAACGGCTACCGTATCGCGTGCGCTGATGAACCCGGAAAAGGTGTCAACGCCGACGCGCCAGAAAGTGGAACAGGCCGTCCTGGCCGTGGGTTATTCTCCTCATGCTCTGTCACGCAATATCAAGCGCAACGAATCCCGCACCATCCTGGTGATCGTGCCCGACATCTGCGATCCGTTTTTCGCCGATGTGATCCAGGGGATCGAACAGACCGCCGCCCAACAAGGCTATCTGGTGCTGATCGGCGACTGCGCGCAGCAAAACCAGCAGGAGCGCACCTTCGTCAATCTGATCATCACCAAACAGATCGACGGCATGCTGCTGCTGGGCTCCAACCTGCCGTTCGACGCCAGCAAGGAAGAGCAGCGCAACCTGCCGCCGATGGTGATGGCCAACGAGTTCGCTCCCGAGCTGGAACTGCCGACGGTGCACATCGACAACCTGACCGCCGCCTTTGAAGCCGTGCATTATTTGCATCAATTGGGCCACCGGCAGATCGCCTGCGTCGCCGGGCCGGAACAGATGCCGCTGAGCCATTATCGGCTGCAGGGTTACGTTCAAGCGCTACGTCGTAATGGCATTACCGTCGAAAGCAGCTATATTACCCGGGGTGATTTTACCTACGAAGCCGGCGCGCAAGCGCTGACGGCGCTGATGGCACAGCCGAAACCGCCGACGGCGGTGTTCTGCCACAGCGACGTCATGGCGATCGGCGTGCTGTCCCAGGCGAAGAAAATGGGGCTGCGGGTGCCGCAGGATCTGTCGATCGTCGGCTTTGACGACCTCAAGCTGGCGCAGTATTGCGATCCGCCGCTGACCACGGTGGCGCAGCCGCGCTTCCAGATCGGCCAGAAGGCGATGTTGTTGCTGTTGGAGCAGTTGAACGGCCAGACAGTGGCCAGCGGCTCCCGGCTGTTGGACAGTGAATTGATTATCAGAGGCAGCACCGCTGCCCCGAAACGCTAGTCAAATATTTTAGGGTTCAGTAACATGACGGACTTATCCTTTCATCAGGACACAGCGGAATAATAGTGGCACAAAAAGACTATGTAAGCCGTGGGCGCGCAGCAGGAGCTAAGCGTAAAACCCCCAGCCGTAAAAAACGCAGTTCTCCGAAGGTTTCCAAAACCGTGCTGGCGTTAGCCGCCGCGTTGCTGGTTGTCTTTGTCGGTGGCCTCTATTTCATTACGCACAACAAGCCGGAAGACGCGCCGTTGTTGCCTGCGCACACCACGCGCCCCGGCAACGGCCTGCCGCCGAAGCCCGAAGAGCGCTGGCGCTACATCAAAGAGCTGGAAAACCGGCAGATCGGCGTGCAAACCCCGACCGAACCGACGGCCGGCGGCGAGCTCAATTCCAAAACTCAGCTGACCGCCGAACAGCGGCAGTTGCTGGAACAGATGCAGGCCGACATGCAGCAGCGCCCGACGCAGCTGAACGAAGTGCCGTATAACGATCCGGGCCAGGCCAACGCGCGCAGCACTCGCCAGCAGCAGCAAATGCAGCAGCAGCCGGTGCAGCAACAGCAGCAGGTCAGCCAGCCGCCGCGCAACCCGTTCAACAACGGGGCCACCACCGCGCCGGTGCAGCCGCACCCGCAGCCAAAACCGACTACCCAGCAACCGGTGCAGGTGAAACAGCCTGAGCCGAAGCCGCAACCGAAACCGGAGCCCAAACCGGAAGTGAAACAGGAAACGGCCAAGCAGGAAACCAAACCGGAATCAAAACAGAAGTGGATGGTGCAATGCGGTTCGTTCCGCGCCACCGATCAGGCTGAATCCGTGCGTGCGCGCCTGGCGTTCGAAGGCATCGAGAGCCGCATCACCGCCGGCGGCGGTTGGAATCGCGTGGTGCTCGGCCCGTACAGCAGCCGCGCCGCCGCGGACAAAACCCTTTCGCGCCTGAAGGGCGTCGGCATGTCGAGTTGCATTCCCCTCTCCGTTGGGGGTTGAAAAGCGTCAATCCCCCCCCATCTATACTCTCAATATGCCTCGTAGCGTCTGCGAAAGCAGGCGCTGCGGGGGCTTCTTTCCGTCTTTAACGAGGGTCTGCTCGTGACAACAATTGTAAGCGTACGCCGCAACGGCCAGGTCGTCATCGGTGGTGATGGCCAGGCAACCCTGGGTAATACGGTGATGAAGGGTAACGTCAAGAAAGTGCGTCGCCTGTATAACGACAAAGTGATCGCCGGTTTCGCCGGTGGCACCGCTGACGCCTTCACACTGTTTGAACTGTTTGAACGCAAACTGGAAATGCATCAGGGCCACCTGGTGAAAGCCGCCGTCGAGCTGGCGAAAGACTGGCGCACCGACCGCATGCTGCGCAAGCTCGAAGCGTTGCTGGCGGTCGCCGATGAAAACGCTTCGCTGATCATCACCGGCAACGGCGATGTGGTGCAGCCGGAAAACGATCTGATCGCCATCGGCTCCGGCGGCCCTTACGCTCAGGCCGCAGCCCGCGCCATGTTGGAAAATACCGAGCTGAGCGCCCGCGACATCGTTGAGAAATCCCTCAACATCGCCGGCGACATCTGTATTTACACCAACCATTTCCACACCATTGAAGAATTGCCTTCCAAAGCGTAAGGATCGAATACCATGTCTGAAATGACCCCGCGCGAGATCGTCAGCGAACTGGACAGCTATATCATTGGCCAAAACAAGGCCAAACGCGCTGTCGCCATTGCCCTGCGCAACCGCTGGCGCCGGATGCAGCTCAACGAGATGCTGCGTCACGAAGTGACCCCGAAAAACATTCTGATGATCGGCCCGACCGGCGTCGGTAAAACCGAAATCGCCCGCCGTCTGGCGAAGCTGGCCAACGCGCCGTTCATCAAGGTTGAAGCCACCAAGTTCACCGAAGTGGGCTATGTGGGCAAAGAAGTGGACTCCATCATCCGCGATCTGACCGATGCCGCCATCAAAATGGTGCGCATGCAGTCGATCGAGAAAAACCGCACCCGTGCCGAAGAGTTGGCCGAAGAGCGCATTCTCGACGTGCTGATCCCGCCGGCCAAAAACAACTGGGGCCAGCCGGAAGAAAATCAGGAACCGTCCGCCGCCCGCCAGGCATTCCGCAAGAAACTGCGCGAAGGCCAGCTGGATGACAAAGAGATCGAAATCGATCTGGCCGCCGCGCCGATGGGCGTGGAAATCATGGCGCCTCCGGGCATGGAAGAGATGACCAACCAGCTGCAGTCGATGTTCCAGAACCTCGGCGGCCAGAAGCAAAAACCGCGCAAGCTGAAGATCAAAGAAGCCTTCAAGCTGCTGGTGGAAGAAGAAGCCGCCAAGCTGGTGAACCCGGAAGAGCTGAAAGAGCAGGCGATCGAAGCGGTTGAACAGCACGGCATCGTGTTTATCGACGAGATCGACAAAATCTGTAAGCGCGGCGGCCAAAGCTCCGGCCCGGACGTCTCGCGCGAAGGCGTACAGCGCGATCTGCTGCCGCTGGTGGAAGGCTGCACCGTGTCCACCAAACACGGTATGGTGAAGACCGACCACATCCTGTTCATCGCTTCCGGCGCGTTCCAGACCGCCAATCCGTCGGATCTGATCCCGGAACTGCAGGGCCGTCTGCCGATCCGCGTTGAGCTGCAGGCGCTGACCACCGAAGACTTCGAGCGCATCCTGACCGAGCCGAGCGCGTCGCTGACCGAGCAGTACAAAGCGCTGATGGGCACCGAAGGCGTCAACATCCAGTTCACCGCCGACGGCATTCGCCGCATCGCCGAAGCCGCGTGGCAGGTCAACGAAAGCACCGAGAACATCGGCGCGCGTCGTCTGCACACCGTGCTGGAGCGTCTGATGGAAGATATTTCCTACGATGCGAGTGAAATTAATGGCCAATCCATTACAATTGATGCGGATTACGTGCGCAGTCATCTGGATGAACTGGTGGCGGATGAAGATTTGAGTCGTTTTATCCTATAATCGCTCAATCATTGTCTTGTCAGTCATCTGTGTGGGAGGCATTGCCTCCCACAATTATTTCTAACGGACACCGCAACTTACTGACAGAAGCGAAACATGAGCTCATCAACCTCCACCACCCCGATTTCCGCCTGGCTGGAAAGTCTACGCCCCCGCACCCTGCCGTTGGCCTTCGCCTCCATCGTGGTCGGCTCGGCGATCGCCGCCTGGCGCGGCAGCCTGAAACCTGAAGTGGCGCTGCTGGCGCTGTTGACCGCCGGCCTGCTGCAGATCCTCTCCAACCTGGCGAACGACTACGGCGATGCGGTCAAAGGCAGCGACAAAGAAGATCGCATCGGGCCCTTGCGCGGCATGCAAAAAGGCATGATCACCCAGGCGCAGATGAAACGGGCGCTGGTGGTGACGGTGGTGCTGATCGCCCTCGCCGGCTGTTCGCTGATCGCCGTCGCCTGCGAGCAACCCAGCGACGTAGTGGGCTTCCTGGTGCTGGGCGGGCTGTCTATCGTGGCGGCCATCACCTATACCGTCGGCAACAAGCCCTACGGGTATTTGGGGCTGGGCGACATCTCGGTGCTGGTGTTCTTCGGCTGGCTGAGCGTAGCCGGCACCTACTATCTGCAAACGCACACCTTCGACAGCGTCGTGATGCTGCCGGCCACCGCCTGCGGCCTGCTGGCGACGGCGGTGCTCAACATCAACAATCTGCGCGATATCGAGAGCGATCGCGAAAACGGCAAGAACACGCTGGCGGTGCGTCTCGGCCCGCACAAGGCGCGCATTTACCATGCCTTGCTGCTCGGCGGCGCGGTGCTGTGTTTCGCGCTGTTTACGCTGTTCAATCTCCACAGCCCGTGGGGCTGGCTGTTCGTGCTGGCGATCCCGCTGCTGGTGCGCCACGGCCTGCGCGTACTGCGCGATCCGACGCCGGTCGGCATGCGGCCGATGCTGGAGCACATGGTCAAGGCGGCGTTGCTGGCCAACCTGCTGTTCGCCATCGGCGTGGCGCTCAGTTAAAAACTGATGATTTTGCCAACAGGGCGAATAAAGGGATATACTGAACATTCCAGCGGCAAACAGACGTAAAATCCTATGAAATACGATACTTCCGAACTTTGCGACATCTATCATGAAGAGGTGAACGTTGTTGAACCTCTGTTCTCCAATTTTGGCGGGCGTACTTCATTTGGCGGGCAGATCACCACGGTGAAATGCTTTGAGGATAACGGCCTGTTGTTCGATCTGCTTGAAGAAAACGGCCGCGGCCGCGTGCTGTTGGTCGACGGCGGCGGTTCGGTACGCCGGGCGCTGATCAACGCCGAACTGGCGCGCCTGGCCGCCCAGAACGAATGGGAAGGCATCGTGGTGTACGGCGCGGTGCGTCAGGTGGACGATCTGGAAGAGCTCGACATCGGCATTCAGGCGATGGCGGCGATCCCGGCGGGCGCCGTAAGCGAAGGCGTGGGGGAAAGCGATATCCGCGTCAACTTCGGTGGCGTCACCTTCTTCTCCGGCGATCACCTGTATGCCGACAACACCGGCATCATCCTCTCCGAAGACCCGCTCGACATCGAGTGATTTTCGGTCATGAAAAAGGGCGCCGCAGGCGCCCTTTTCGTTGCTGCCTGGCGTGAGGAATCAAACCTCTTCCATCTTGCCCAGCAGAGCGCGCAGGCGATCTTGCCATACGTGCTGTTCTTCTTTCAGCTGTTGGTTTTCGCGCACCAGCGCTTCGTGGTTGCCGGAGGCAGCCTGAACTTCCTGCGACAGAGAGTTGTTTTTGTCTTTCAGCTCTTCAATTTCCATCTGCAACAAGGTGATGGTATCAATCGCCTGCTGTACTTTTGCTTCCAGTTTCTCAAATACTTCAAATGACATGCTTCAGTCCCCTCATGATAGCAAGGCGTACATCTATAAGTAGCGGCCGCAACGTCGGCTGCAGCTACTGCGAATATTGCATCGCGCTCAGTGACGCGCGCCGTTATGGAAGGCGCGCCAGTCTCGATTCGTTAAAAACGATTGTAAGTAGCCAGTCTCCGCCTGTCTAGCAACATACCGGATCATCGCGCAGTCTGTTGCAATTTTCCTGCCTCCGCCATCAGCAAAAACTGAAAATCCCCGCCGCCGCCGCCGCGAGTTGTTAACGCCCCTCGCCAAACCACTGGTCAGATCACACTTTTATGGCTCAGAAAGAACACTAAACGACGCGAAATCGCTCAATTTTATGACGAGCTACACACATTTTGATTTCGCTATTTCTCGTTTATGTTCGTTAACGATAAATTTACATCACGTCCTCATTCAATAATTGGACGAGATGAAAAAAACTGTGCCCATAGGTCAGATGTATACCTAACTGAGCCTATAAACCAACAACCGCCGTTTTGCAGGACAACAACATTATGAGCCAAACCACCAGTCCGACATTAAAAGGCCAGTGCATCGCCGAGTTCCTCGGCACGGCGCTGCTGATCTTCTTTGGCGTAGGCTGCGTTGCCGCGCTGAAACTGGCGGGCGCCAGCTTCGGCCAGTGGGAAATCAGCATCATTTGGGGCCTGGGCGTCGCCATGGCCATCTATCTGACCGCCGCCATTTCCGGCGCGCATCTCAACCCCGCGGTCACCCTCGCTCTGTGGCTGTTCGCCTGCTTCGACGGGCGCAAAGTGGTGCCTTACATCATTGCGCAGATCGCCGGTGCCTTCTGCGCCGCCGCCCTGGTCTATGGGCTGTACTACAACCTGTTCTTCGACTTCGAAGCGGCTCACCACATGGTGCGCGGCAGCAACGAAAGCCTCGAGCTGGCCAGCATCTTCTCGACTTACCCTAACGCGCATATCTCCGTCGGCCAGGCCTTCCTGGTAGAAATGGTGATCGCCGCCATTCTGATGTGCCTGATCCTGGCGCTGACCGACGACGGCAACGGCATCCCGCGCGGCCCGCTGGCGCCGCTGCTGATCGGTATTCTGATTGCCGTGATCGGCGCCTCTATGGGACCATTGACCGGCTTTGCGTTGAACCCGGCGCGTGACTTCGGGCCGAAACTGTTCGCCTACCTGGCCGGCTGGGGCAAAGTCGCCTTCACCGGCGCACGCGACATCCCGTACTTCCTGGTGCCGATCTTCGCCCCTATCGTCGGCTGTGGCCTGGGCGCTTTCGGTTACCGCGCGCTGATTGGCCGCCACCTGCCGTGCGACGTCTGCGTGACGGAAGAAGAGCCCGACGCCAAGACCCAGCAGCGCAAAGCATGATGGGTGCAGTTTTACACGGTTAACAACAGCAGGATAATTACCATGACTGTAGAAAAAAAATACATTGTCGCACTCGACCAAGGGACCACCAGCTCACGCGCCGTCGTGCTCGATCACGACGCTAACATCGTTGCGGTATCGCAGCGCGAATTCCCGCAGATCTATCCCAAGGCCGGCTGGGTTGAGCACGACCCGATGGAAATCTGGGCGTCGCAAAGTTCGACGCTGGTAGAAGTGCTGGCGAAAGCCGACATCAGTTCCGATCAGATCGCCGGCATCGGCATCACCAACCAGCGCGAAACCACCATCGTCTGGGAAAAAGAGACCGGCAAGCCGATTTACAACGCCATCGTCTGGCAGTGCCGCCGCACCGCCGACATCTGCGAGAAGCTCAAGCGCGACGGCCTGGAAGAGTACATCCGTCACAACACCGGCCTGGTAGTTGACCCGTACTTCTCCGGCACCAAGGTGAAGTGGATCCTGGACAACGTCGAAGGCGCCCGCGAGCGCGCCAAGCGCGGCGAACTGCTGTTCGGCACCGTCGATACCTGGCTGGTGTGGAAAATGACCCAGGGGCGCGTACACGTTACCGATTACACCAACGCCTCACGCACCATGATGTTCAACATCCACGAGCTGGACTGGGATGAGCGCATGCTGGAAGTGCTGGATATCCCGCGCGCCATGCTGCCGAAAGTCCGTCCTTCCTCCGAGGTGTACGGCCAGACCAACATCGGCGGTAAGGGCGGTACGCGTATTCCTATCGCCGGTATCGCCGGTGACCAGCAGGCGGCGCTGTACGGCCAGCTGTGCGTTCAACCGGGCATGGCGAAGAACACCTACGGCACCGGCTGCTTCCTGCTGATGAACACCGGCAAAGAAGCGGTGCGTTCGAAAAACGGCCTGCTGACCACCATCGCCTGCGGCCCGCGCGGCGAAGTGAACTATGCGCTGGAAGGCGCGGTGTTCATCGGCGGTGCGTCTATCCAGTGGCTACGCGACGAGCTGAAACTGATCAGCGACGCCGCCGACTCCGAATACTTCGCCACCAAGGTGAAAGACAGCAACGGCGTCTATGTGGTGCCGGCCTTCACCGGCCTGGGCGCCCCATACTGGGATCCGTACGCCCGCGGTGCCATCTTCGGCCTGACCCGTGGCGCCAACAGCAACCACATCATCCGCGCTACGCTGGAATCCATCGCTTTCCAGACCCGTGACGTGCTGGACGCCATGCAGGCCGACGCCAACACCCGCCTGCAATCGCTGCGCGTGGACGGCGGCGCGGTCGCCAACAACTTCCTGATGCAGTTCCAGTCCGATATTCTCGGCACTCGCGTAGAACGCCCTGAAGTGCGTGAATCGACGGCGCTGGGCGCCGCGTTCCTGGCGGGCCTGGCCATCGGCTACTGGAACGATCTGGATGAAGTGAAGAGCAAAGCGGTGATTGAGCGCGAATTCCGCCCAAGCATCGAAACCACCGAACGCAACTACCGCTACGGCGGGTGGAAAAAAGCGGTGGCTCGCGCTCAGGCGTGGGAAGAGCACGACTAAACCCAGCCTTGTCGTTACCCCCCAAATTGCGCTGCCTGCGGGCGGCGCTTTTTTTTGCCCCGCCCCGCTGCCGCCGCGCTGTGATAGACTTTGCCGATATTTTCTTCCCTTTCTCACAGACAGGTTTGCCATGAAACGTGAATTAGCCATCGAATTTTCCCGCGTTACCGAAGCCGCCGCGCTGGCGGGCTACAAATGGCTGGGACGCGGCGACAAGAACGCCGCCGACGGCGCGGCGGTCCACGCCATGCGCATCATGCTTAACAACGTGGATATCGATGGGCGCATCGTGATCGGCGAAGGCGAGATCGACGAAGCGCCGATGCTGTATATCGGCGAACAGGTCGGCACCGGCCAGGGCGACGCGGTCGACATCGCGGTCGATCCGATCGAAGGCACCCGCATGACCGCCATGGGCCAGTCCAATGCGCTGGCGGTATTGGCGGTGGGCGATCGCGGCACCTTCCTGCACGCGCCGGACATGTACATGGAGAAGCTGGTGGTCGGCCCGGCGGCGCGCGGCGCCATCGATCTCAACCTGCCGCTGGCGGAGAATCTGCAGAACGTCGCCGCCCGGCTGGGCAAACCGCTGTCGCAGCTGACGGTGATCGTTTTGGCCAAACCGCGCCACGACGGCGTCATCGCGCAGATGCAGCAGCTCGGCGTGCGGGTGTTCGCCATTCCTGACGGCGACGTGGCGGCCTCCATTCTCACCTGCATGCCGGAAAGCGAGGTCGATGTGATGTACGGCATCGGCGGCGCGCCGGAAGGGGTGATCTCAGCCGCGGTGATCCGCGCGCTGGACGGCGACATGCAGGCGCGTTTGCTGCCGCGCCATGAGGTGAAAGGCGACAGCGCCGAGAACCGCCGCATCGGCGAACAGGAGCTGGCGCGCTGCCGGGAGATGGGTATCGAAGCCGGTCAGGCGCTGCGTCTGGATCAGATGGCGCGCAACGACAACGTGATCTTCTCCGCCACCGGCATCACCAAGGGCGATCTGCTGGAGGGCATCAGCCGCCAGGGCAATATGGCCACGACCGAAACGTTGCTGATCCGCGGCAAGTCGCGCACCATCCGCCGCATCCGTTCAACCCACTATCTGGATCGTAAAGACCCGGCGCTGCACGAGTTTTTGCTGTAACGAAACAGGGCGCCGAATGGCGCCATGATGATTGATGACAAACCTCATGACCTTGCCGAGTTGGCAGAGAGCAACGAATAGAAAACCAGGAAAATCAATTTATTGATTTTCGGCTGATAACCACAAAGGGGGAAAAATCACGCTTTTTCCCCCTTTGTCAACTGCATGAGGGCGCCGAATGGCGCCCTGTCGTTATGCGGTATGCCCCTGATGTTGCATCCGGTTGGACAGCGGCCACCAGCACAGCAAGATCAACAGCGCCATCGCGAACATCAGCAATCCGAGGCTGAACTGCCCGGTTTGCGGCAGCATGGCGGAAAGCCAGGTCGCAAGCCCCGATCCCATATTCTGCATGCCGCCCACCAATGCGCCCGCCGCGCCGGCCAGGTAAGGGAACGGCTCCATCGCCCCCGTGGTCGCCAGCGGGAACAGCATGCCGGCGCCGAAGAAGAACAGCGCGGCCGGCACGATCAGCGTCCAGATGTTCATCACGCCGAACCAGCCCGGGATCCACATCATCGCCCCCGCCAGCAGGCAGCTAATCACCGAATGCCACATCAGCGTGTGGAAGGTCTTGCCGTCGCGCCCGGCGTACCAGGCACCGAAAAACGCCGCCGGGATCGGCAGAATGAACAGGATGCTGACGGTCAGACCGCTCAGCCCCAACACGCCGCCCATCAACACGCCGCAGCTGGCCTCGAATACCGCAATGCCCGCCAGCGCGCCGATCAGCATCACCAGATAGCAACTGAAGGTGCTGTCAGCCAGCAGTTGGCGGAAACTGGCCAGCATGCGGCGTTTTTCCGTTTGCACCGGGCGGGTTTCCGGCAGCCAGCGGAACATGGCGAAAGCGACGCAGGCGCACAGCGCCAGCAGGAAGGCGTAGCTGGCACGCCAGCCGAACACCATCGCCAATGCGCCGCCGATCACCGGCGCCAGCAGCGGGCTGACCAAAATCCCCATATTCAGCAGGCTGTTGGCATAGCGCAGCGCGGTGCCGGCATACAGATCGCGCGGCATGGTGCGCGCCATCACGCCCGCCACGCCGGTGCCCATGCCCTGAATCGCGCTGGCGGCGACCAGCATCGTCAGGTTGGTGGACAGCAGCGCGCCCAGCGCGCCGATCAGGAAGATCATCATGCCGGTCAGGATCACCGGACGACGCCCGATACGATCCGATATCGGCCCGTAAATCAGCTGGGAGAAACCGTAGGTCAGCAGATACGCCGCCATCACCCGTTGCACGGCGCCGGTGCGAACCGACAGATCGTGGGCGATATCAGCAATAACGGGAACATAAATGGTTTGCGCCATCTGGCCGACGGCGACCAACAGGATAAGCATCACCAGCAGGTGAAAATTCTCTAGTTTTCTCATTATCTTCGTTAACGTTTCAACTCGTCACAGCGTCCCGGAATGGCCGTTGCAGCAGCCAGAACGGCGAGCAGCCCTCTATGGCGGCATAAACTAATCAAATCTGATTTTTTTAGCGAGTTTCAGGCAGATATTGATCCAGGTCACACTGGCAGCAAACCCGACCAGGCTCGTAAATTAAACTGTACGTCTAACGCTTTGGAGTTAAAAACAGCGCCCTTGCAGTAGCCGCGCTTTAGCATTTAATCGATAATCCTTTTCATCAACTTGAAATAAAATAACACCATAGGGATTTGGTTCATGAAAACACCTGAGCTGATTTTATTGCAGTTAAAGGCTCTCGGCCCGCACTCGGCCAAAATGCTGGCGGAGCGTCTGGACATCACGCCGATGGGCATCCGACAACATCTGCAATCCCTGGAAAAACGTGAGTTGGTTTGTTACGAAGAAGCGCGCAGCAAGGTCGGCCGCCCGACGCGCTACTGGTCGCTGACCGAGCGAGGGCATGCCTTTACGGCCGCCGACCAGGAGCGGTTGCGGGCATCCGCGCTGCAGCTGTTTGGCGGCGCCGGGGTGGAACCGTTGCTCAGCGCGCGCGAAGAGCAGCTTTATCTGCGTTATGCCGAAGAGCTGTCCGCCGAGCGTAGCCACCATGATCGGTTAGCCCGACTGGTGCGCCTGCGGCAACATGACGGTTACATGGCTGAATTGCTCGACCACCCGCACGGCGCGCTGCTGGTGGAAAACCACTGCCCGATCGGCGTGGCCGGCTCCAGCTGCAGTAGCCTGTGCAATTCCGAGCTGCAGCTGTTTCACCGCCTGTTCGGCAACGACTACCGGGTAGAGCGCACCGCGCACGCCATTTCCGGCTCACGACATTGTGCTTATTTGATTCGACCACGGGAGCTTTAGAGTATGGCTGAATGGGTAAACGGCAAGGTTACGCAGGTAAAACAATGGACCGACGGGCTGTTCAGCCTGGTGGTCAATGCCCCTATCGATCCTTTCACCGCCGGGCAATTCGCCAAGCTGGCGCTGGAGATCGACGGCGAACGGGTGCAGCGCGCCTACTCCTACGTCAATGCCCCCGACGACGCCAATCTGGAGTTCTATCTGGTCACCGTGCCGGAAGGCAAACTGAGCCCTCGCCTCAATCAACTGCAGCCGGGCTCGGACGTGATGGTAACCAAAGAAGCCGCCGGCTTCTTCGTGCTGGACGAGGTGCCCGACTGCGACACGCTGTGGATGCTGGCGACCGGCACCGCCATCGGCCCCTATTTATCGATTCTGCAGCAGGGCATCGGGCTAGAGCGCTTCAACAACCTGGTGCTGGTGCACGCCGCGCGCTTTGCGCGTGACCTGAGCTACCTGCCGCTGATGCAGCAACTGCAGCAGCGCTACAACGGCAAGCTGCGCATCCAGACCGTCGTCAGCCGCGAAGAGGCGCCCGGTTCATTGACCGGCCGCGTACCGGCGCTGATCGAGGACGGCCGGTTGGAAGCGGCGATCGGCTTGACCATCGACGCCGAAACCAGCCACGTGATGCTGTGCGGCAACCCACAAATGGTGCGGGACACCCAGCAAACGCTGAAAGACCACCGCCAGATGCGCAAGCACCTGCGCCGCAAGCCGGGCCACATCACCAGCGAACACTACTGGTAACCCGAAGGGGATCAGCGGAACTTCACCGGTTCGGCTTCCGGGCCGAACCGGTTATCCCCCGGCGTGCCGACGAAGGCACCCAGATCGATCATCATCATCACGATAATCAGCGTCGGAATGAAACGCCCGACGCCCCATTGCCAGATCGGCGCCAGCATCTGCCAGTTCCCCGCCGCCAGCATCCACGCCAGGATCAGCAGCAGCGCCCACCAGCCGGCCTTGTTGCGATCGTGCAGGCGCTTGACCAGCACCGCCGCCGTCGGCCACAGCAACGCCACGATAAAGAAGGCGATGGATTGGATGGCGATCAGCTGATAATTGGCCAGCGTAAACGCCGCCGCCATCAGCGCCAGCCACAGCCCCATCCAAATCCAGAAGTCGCGCCGCCCGATGCGGCCCTTAAAAGAAAAACACCACTGTTGTAACGTCATCGATTCCTGCGCTCTAAGCCTGCCCATATTCTGCGCCGCAGTGTAACATAGGCGCTGCCGGGCCGAGTTTTCCGCCTTGCATAACGCGGTGCGCCGCACAGCTTTCTCGTCAGCGAACCGATAATGGCGTGGGATCTTTGACAAGCCCCGCGGGTTATCGCTTTAATCGGAGCCATCTTTGTCCTTGATGCCATACGCCATGCTGAGAAAAACCCTCGTCATCGCCTGCCTGCTGCAGGCGGCCGCCAGCGCCTGGGCCGATCCGCCGCCCACCGAAGCGACGCCCGCCGCACCTTACCTGCTGGCCGGGGCGCCGACGTTCGATCTGACGGTGGTCAAATTCCGCGAAAAATACAACCGCGACAACCCGAAGCTGCCGATTGGCGAATTCCGCGCCATTCCCGCCGCCGAAGACGATTCGCCGCTGCTGACGCGCGCCGCCAGCAAACTCAACGAAAACCTGTACGCCTCCACCGCGCTGGAGAAAGGCACCGGTAAAATCAAAACGTTGCAGATCACTCATCTGCCGCTGCAGCAGACCAATGAAGAAAAAGCCGCGCGCGCCATCGCCATCAGCTACATGGCGGCGCTGATGCGCCAGTTCGAACCGGCGTTGACTGTGGAACAGAGCCAGAACAAGGTGAACAGCCTGCTGGAAAAAGGCAAAGGATCGCGCTTTTACCAACAGCAGGTCGGCGCCATTCGCTATGTCGTTTCGGACAACGGCGATAAAGGCGTAACCTTCGCGGTTGAACCGATTAAGCTGGCGCTTTCCGAGCCGTAACGGCGCGGCATTTAATGACGAAAAGCAAAGCCTTCGCGCTTAATGATCTCTATACTGTTGGGCAGGTAAACTGCCGGTCCGGCAGTTGTCATTTCGACTCTCGCGTTCCCTAGTTGGAGGAAAAAACATGCGTCATCCATTAGTTATGGGTAACTGGAAGCTTAACGGCAGCACCCACATGGTCAACGAACTGATCGCCGGCCTGCGCAATGAGCTGAGCAGCGTTGACGGCTGTGGCGTCGCCATCGCCCCGCCGGTGATGTATCTGGATCAGGCCAAGCACGCGCTGGCCGGCAGCCGCATCGCGCTGGGCGCGCAGAACGTGGACGTTAACCTGTCCGGCGCCTTCACCGGTGAAGTTTCCGCCAACATGCTGAAAGACGTCGGTGCCCAGTACATCATCATCGGCCACTCCGAGCGCCGCACCTACCACAAAGAAAGCGACGAAGTCATCGCCGAGAAATTCGCCGTGCTGAAAGAAGCCGGCTTGATCCCGGTGCTGTGCATCGGTGAAACCGAAGCGGAAAACGCCGCGGGCAAAACCGAAGAAGTGTGCGCGCGCCAGATCGACGCCGTGCTGAAAACGCTGGGCGCACCGGCGATGAAAGGCACCGTGATCGCCTATGAGCCGGTCTGGGCCATCGGCACCGGCAAATCCGCTACCCCTGCGCAGGCGCAGGCCGTGCACAAATTTATCCGTGACCACATCGCCAAGCACGATGCCGCGGTTGCCGCTGAAATCATCATCCAGTACGGCGGTTCGGTGAACGACAAGAACGCCGCAGAGCTGTTCTCTCAGCCGGACATCGACGGCGCGCTGGTTGGCGGCGCCTCGCTGAAAGCCGACGCTTTCGCCGTGATCGTCAAAGCCGCTGCCGCAGCAAAAAAAGCCTGATTCCCTTAGGCCTGCCATAAAAAAACCCCGGCTTGCCGGGGTTTTTTATTGCCGCTCAACCGGCATCAGCGTTTGCTTATCTCGTCGAACACGCCGCCGGTGGCGAAGTGCACCTTCTGCGCTTCGGTCCAGCCGCCGAAGGTGTCATCCACGGTGAACAGCTTCAGCTGCGGGAACTGCCCGGCAAACTTGGCCGCCACCGCCGCATCGCGCGGACGGTAATAGTGCTGCGCCGCGATGGTCTGCCCTTCCGGCGAATACAGATACTTCAGGTAGGCGGTCGCCACGTCGCGGGTACCGCGTTTATCGACCACCTTATCCACCACTGACACCGTCGGTTCGGCCAGGATCGATTCGCTCGGCGTAATAATCTCGAACTTGTCTTTGCCGAGCTCTTTCTCCGCCAGCAGCGCTTCGTTTTCCCAGGCGATCAGCACATCGCCGATGCCGCGCTCAACGAAGGTGTTGGTCGCGCCGCGCGCGCCGGAATCCAGCACTTCGACGTTCTTGTACAAGTTTTTGACGAAGTCCTGCGCCTTGGCCTTATCGTTGTTGTTGTGGTGCAACGCGTAGCCCCAGGCGGCCAGGTAGTTCCAGCGGGCGCCGCCGGAGGTTTTCGGGTTCGGGGTGATCACCGACACGCCCGGCTTGATCAAATCGGGCCAGTCGTGAATTTGTTTCGGGTTGCCTTTGCGCACCAGGAAGACGATGGTCGAGGTGTAAGGCGCCGAGTTGTCCGGCAGGCGCTTGATCCAGTCTTTCTCGATGCGCCCGCGTTCGGCGATGGCATCGACGTCATAAGCTAACGCCAGCGTCACCACGTCGGCCTCGATGCCGTTGATCACCGAGGTCGCCTGTTTGCCGGATCCGCCATGCGACTGGCGCACCGTCACCTTGTCGCCGGTTTCCGCCTGATAGTGCTTGCTGAATGCCGTGTTGTAAGCCTGATAGAACTCACGCGTCGGATCGTATGACACGTTCAGCAACTGAATATCCTTCGCCATGGCGCCGGACGCCAACAGCACCAATGTCAGACCTACACCCCATTTACGCATCGACAGGCTCTCCCAGAAAATTAAGCGCAACCTCAATCGGTTGGTTTAGCATCAGAGCCTGCCAGAAACTTTCCCGGCAATTAAAGAATAAAAAATTTTGGGATAGATGATTCCGGAATATATCGCCAGCGGGCATCAAAAAGCCCCCGCAAGCGGAGGCTCTTTTGTCGTGCGGTGAGCGGCGTATCAGTACAGCTTTTTCGCCGTTTCCAGCCAGTCGCCCTTGAACGGACGCTTCATGTTTTCGATCGCGTCGATGATGTCGTGGTGCACCATTTTTTCGTTCTGGATACCGACGCAGCGGCCGCCGTAGCCCTGCAGCAGCAGCTCGATGGCGTAGGCGCCCATGCGCGAGGCCAGGATGCGGTCGTAGGCAACCGGTGAACCGCCGCGTTGAATGTGGCCCAGCACGGTGGCGCGGGTTTCACGCTTGGTTTCCTGCTCGATGTGGCGCGCCAGCTCATCGATGTCGCAGATGTGCTCGGTGATCGCCACGATGGCGTGTTTTTTACCCTTGGCGATACCGGCCTTGATTTCGCACACCAGATCTTCGCGGTTGAATTCGATTTCAGGCAGCACGATGAATTCGCAGCCGCCGGCAATCGCCGCCGCCAGCGTCAGATCGCCGCAGTAACGGCCCATCACTTCCACGATGGAGATACGCTGGTGCGAAGAGGAGGTATCGCGCAGGCGGTCAATCGCTTCCACCACGGTTTCCAGCGCGGTGAAGTAACCGATGGTGTAGTCGGTGCCGGCAACGTCGTTATCGATGGTGCCCGGCAGACCGATGCACGGGAAGCCTTCTTCCGTCAGGCGTTTGGCGCCCATGTAGGAACCGTCGCCGCCGATCACCACCAGCGCGTCGATGCCGCGATTCTTCAGGTTTTCAATCGCCTTGGCGCGCACGTTTTCATCCCTGAACTCCGGGAAGCGGGCAGAGCCGAGGAAGGTGCCACCGCGGTTGATCATGTCGGACACGCTATAGCGGTCCAGCTGCTCCATGCGATCTTCGTACAAGCCAAGGTAGCCATCGTAAATACCAAAAACTTCCAGACCTTCTGAAAGCGCAGAACGCACAACGCCGCGGATTGCAGCGTTCATACCCGGCGAATCACCGCCGCTCGTCAGTACACCGATTTTCTTGATCATGACTACCTCTGAACTGTGTAGATGCAATTTCTTAAGAATTCTGTCTCCGCCGATCGTCTTGAAACCTCTCCGGCTGCAGAAAACCAGCTTTACGGCTTATTGCTGGATATTATATCAAAAACACCCAGCTGAATTGATTCAAGTCACGCAATATAACGGTAAAAACACCGCATGGCACGCTGAGCTAACTCAGATATTCATGATAATACTTCGATCTGTGCCTCTATCTGATTATAGCTCCCAATGCCCCTGCCTACCCGGCGGCACCACGGAGCACGGATCCAGGTGAATGATGACGTCCGCCCCCGAAAAACGTTGCCGCAGCGCCTGTTCCACCTGATCGGCCAACCGGTGCGCCTCGCGCAGCGGCAGCGTGTCTTCCATCTCCAGATGCAGTTGGATGAAACGCGTCGGCCCCGACTGCCGCGTGCGCAGATCGTGCGCGCCTTTCACCCCGGGCCAGGAGGAAACCACCTCGATAATCGCCTGGCGCTCGTCATCCGGCAACGCCCGATCCAGCAGCGACTGCACCGCTTCGTAGCCCATGCGCAGCGCGCTATACAGGATGTAAACGCCGATGCCCAGCGCGAACAGCGCGTCCGCCCGCCGGAAGCCGTACCAGCTTAGCCCAAGAGCGATAAGAATAGCACCATTCATCATGACATCTGACTGATAATGCAGCATATCTGCACGCACCGCCTGGCTGCGCGTTTTTCTGACCACCCAACGTTGATAGGTGACCAGAATCAGGGTGCTGATCAACGCGATCACCGTCACGACGACCCCAACGCCGGGATCGCGCAGCGTTTGCGGCGCATACAAATGCTGGAAGCCGGTGAGAAACAAAAACAGGGCGGAACCGGAAATAAACATGCTTTGCGCCAGCGCTGCCAGCGACTCCGCTTTGCCGTGGCCAAAGGTATGCTCGGCATCGGCCGGCTGCAGCGAATAACGCACCACCAGAAGGTTGGTCAGCGAGGCGGCGATATCGACCAGCGAATCCACCAGCGCCGCCAGCAGGCTGACCGAACCGGTGTGGTACCAGGCGACGATTTTGATCAACAGCAGTGACGACGCCAGCGCGGTAGCGGCCAACGCAGCGGACTTTACCAGGCGTGCATAGCGCTGTTCCATCAAGGGATCCCGGTCAAAAGGTGTGGCGCTCAATATAGCGAAATGTCGGATAAAAAAAACCCCGCCATCATGGCGGGGAAGACAGGGATGGTGTCTATGGCAAGGAAAAACAGGGGACTACTCAGTCGTACTTCACTTCTGGGCAGAAGCTTGTTGCAAACCAGAAATCTGTTGCTCCATCTGCTGCATACGCTGCTGATGTTTCTGGTCTAAAACACTTTTTTGCTCTGGCGTCAGCAGGTTATACATTTGGTTGCGCACCCGGGCCATCTCGACCTGGCGCTTGACCTGCTGTTGGGCCATCTTTTCCGCCTGGGCATACACGGCGGCTTCGTCAAATTTCTCTGCGGTCACCAGTTTATGCATGGCTTCCATTTCAGCTACATTGACACCAGGCAGATCGTGCCGGGCCTGGCGCATCAAGTCGCGCATTTGCTGGCGCTGCTGTTCGCTGAGGCTGACACCGTCGAACATATGGTGTTGGCCGGGTATTCGGGTCATCGCGTCGTTGCCGGGAGGTTGGGCTGTGTCCGGTATAGTGTCGGCAGCGAAGGCAGCGGTCGAACCAATTGCCAGCAGTGATGCCAT
Organism: Serratia sp. TSO36; assembly: GCF_057808395.1. Taxonomy (NCBI): domain Bacteria; kingdom Pseudomonadati; phylum Pseudomonadota; class Gammaproteobacteria; order Enterobacterales; family Yersiniaceae; genus Serratia; species Serratia sp. TSO36. The sequence goes on from NZ_JBJZOU010000029.1 coordinate 47,059, forward strand.
AACTAATGCGGTCACCTTACGCATTTCAACTCCTCAAGCTTTCTCACTTTGCGAATCAACGAGGAGCAGTGTACCGCTACACCTGAAAACCTGCGTCAGTGCATGTAAAACTACGTAAAGTCATGGAATGGCAACAGTTGATGACGTATTTTGCGTCTGGAGGTAAATCATAATGAACAAGATTCTGTTAGTTGACGACGACCGCGAGTTGACCTCGCTGTTAAAAGAACTGCTTGAAATGGAAGGTTTTAATATCGTCGTCGCGCACGATGGCGAGCAGGCGTTGTCGCTGCTGGACAGCTCCGTCGATCTGCTGCTGCTCGACATCATGATGCCGAAGAAAAACGGCATCGATACGCTGAAAGAACTGCGCCAACATCACCAGACGCCGGTCATCATGCTGACCGCGCGCGGCAGCGAACTGGACCGCGTGCTGGGCCTGGAGCTGGGCGCCGATGATTACCTGCCGAAACCCTTTAACGATCGCGAACTGGTCGCGCGCATTCGCGCCATTCTGCGCCGTTCCAACTGGAGCGAACAGCAGCAGCAGGTCGACAGCGGCGCCCCAACGCTGGATGTCGATGGCCTGCAGCTGAACCCCGGTCGCCAGGAGGCCAGCTTCGACGGCCAGGTGCTGGATCTGACCGGCACCGAATTCACCCTGCTTTACCTGCTGGCGCAGCATCTCGGCCAGGTGGTGTCGCGCGAACTGCTGAGCCAGGAAGTGCTGGGCAAACGCCTGACCCCGTTCGATCGCGCCATCGACATGCACATCTCCAACCTGCGGCGTAAGCTGCCGGATCGCAAAGACGGGCATCCGTGGTTCAAAACCCTGCGCGGGCGTGGTTATTTGATGGTATCTGCAACATGATCAACAGTTTGACGGCACGCATCTTCGCCATTTTCTGGTTCACGTTAGCCCTGGTGCTAATGTTGGTGCTGATGGTGCCCAAGCTCGACTCCCGCCAAATGACCTCGCTGCTCGACAGCGAACAGCGGCAGGGATTGATGCTGGAACAGCACGTGGAGGCCGAGTTGCAAAACGATCCGGCCAACGATTTGATGTGGTGGCGCCGCCTGTTCCGCGCCATCGACAAATGGGCGCCGCCGGGCCAACGCCTGCTGCTGGTCACCAGCGAAGGCCGGGTGATCGGCGCGCAGCGCAATGAAATGCAGATCGTCCGCAACTTCATCGGCCAATCCGACAACTCGGATCATCCAAAGAAGAAAAAGTACGGCCGCGTCGAGCTGGTAGGGCCGTTCGCGGTGCGCGACGGCGAAGACAACTACCAGCTGTACCTGATCCGTCCCGCCAACAGCCCGCAATCCGATTTCATCAACCTGATGTTCGACCGGCCGCTGCTGCTGCTGATCGTCACCATGCTGATCAGCGCCCCGCTGCTGCTGTGGCTGGCCTGGAGCCTGGCGAAACCGGCGCGCAAGCTGAAAAACGCCGCCGATGAAGTAGCGCGCGGCAACCTGAAGCAGCATCCGGAACTGGAGGCCGGCCCGCAGGAGTTCCTGGCCACCGGCGCCAGCTTCAACCAGATGGTCAGCGCGCTGGAACGCATGATGAATGCTCAGCAACGCCTGATATCGGACATCTCGCACGAGCTGCGCACGCCGCTGACGCGCCTGCAGCTGGCCACCGCGCTGATGCGCCGCCGCCACGGCGAAGGCCACGAACTGGCGCGCATCGAAACCGAAGCGCAGCGGCTGGATTCGATGATCAACGATCTGCTGGCGCTGTCGCGCGGTCAGCAGAAGAGCGAGCTGGCGCGCGAGCAGCTGAAGGCCAACGAACTGTGGGCCGACGTGCTGGACAACGCCCGTTTCGAAGCGGAACAGATGGGCAAGCAGTTGGAGATCACCGCGCCGCCCGGCCCATGGACGCTGTTTGGCAACGCGAGCGCGCTGGACAGCGCGTTGGAAAACATCGTGCGCAACGCCCTGCGTTATTCGCACACCCGCATCGCCGTGGCGTTCAGCGCCGATAATCAGGGCGTGACCATCCAGGTTGACGACGACGGCCCCGGCGTCAGCGCCGAAGACCGCGAGCAGATCTTCCGTCCGTTCTATCGCACCGACGAGGCGCGCGACCGCGAATCCGGCGGCACCGGCCTCGGCCTGGCAATAGTCGAGGCGGCTATTAACCAGCATCGCGGCTGGGTGAAGGCCGAAGACAGTCCGCTTGGCGGCCTGCGGTTGGTGCTGTGGCTGCCGCTGCATCATCAACGTCTGTCGACTAAGACAGAACAGTAAGAGTTTGCTATCCTGCGCCCCTCGTTCACGAGGGGCCTGCAACATGCTGAACATCGTTTTATTTGAACCCGAAATTCCACCCAACACCGGCAATATCATCCGCCTGTGCGCCAATACCGGCTTTAACCTGCACCTGATCGAACCGCTGGGTTTCCCGTGGGACGACAAGCGCCTGCGCCGCGCCGGGCTGGACTACCATGAGTTCACCCGCGTCAGCCGTCATGCCGATTACGCCGCCTTTCTCGCCGCCGAAAAGCCGCAACGGCTGTTTGCCCTCACCACCAAAGGCACGCCAGCGCACAGCGCCGTCAGCTATCAAGCCGGCGACTACCTGCTGTTCGGCCCGGAAACGCGCGGGTTACCCGCCGATATCCTCGATGCGCTGCCTGCGCAGCAAAAAATCCGCATCCCGATGCAGGCGCAAAGCCGCAGCATGAACCTGTCGAATGCCGTCTCGGTGGTCGTGTATGAGGCCTGGCGGCAGCTGGACTATGCCGGCGCGCTGATCAAGGCGTAATCCGCGACGACGCGCCATACTGAAAGGGTCATCCTCTCCAGAGCACGGCACATGGCTTTCGTCGCAGATATTGTCACCCAGCTTCGCCGGCTTGAGCCGGCGCTGAACGAGGCGCTGTTGCGGCTGCAACAGGCGCAAGACACCGAAGCGCTGCACGACTTGCGCGTCTGTCTGCGCCGCATTCGCAGCCTGCTGCGCCCGTTGCGCGGCTGCCCCGGCGCAACGCGGCTCGATCGGGCCGCCGCCGAGTTGGGCAGGTTCACGACGCCGCTGCGCGATCTCGAGGTACTGATCGCCGAACTGGCGCGCCATCGCCTGGATTGGCAGGCCAACGTGCGCCAGAGCGATCTTCAGGCCCGCTACCGTCAACTGCTCGCCCATCCGCAGATCATCGACTTTCCCTCGCTGTTGCACGCCTGGCCGCGCCGCTTCCGCCGCACGGCGCGACGCACCGCCAAACACCGCCTGAACCGACGCCTGCAGCGCCAGCAACAGCAATTGCGCCGGGCATTGGCCGATACCGGCTACGATCGCCACCGCCTGCGGCTGCTGATAAAGCGCCTGCGCTACGCGGCCGAAGCCTATCCGCGACGCCTTCCCCTCTCTCCCGCCGCGATGGCGGGCCTCAAGGCGGCGCAAAGCGCTCTCGGCGACTGGCACGATCGTGAGGTCTGGTGCCTGCAGGCAGAACATCAGGCGGATCTCTGGCCCTTGTTGCCCCGGTGGCAAGCTGAGCAACGCCAGACGCTGGCCAAGGCAGACGCCTTGCTCGCCGCCTTATCGTCGGCGCTGGCGGCGAAAACCGGCGGCGCATCACGATCCTGAAAAAAGGCCGCGGCAGGGCACGCCCGGCCCCGAAAATGCCCGATGAGGCGTAGATAATGCGCTATGTTTTGTAAGGGTAATCACCACTCATCATAGGAAACCATATGAAGAAACAACGCTTGAGCGTTGCCATGGCGGTTCTGGCAGCGGGCCTGTTGCTGGCGGGTTGTTCGTCCAAAGTCACCCAAACGTCGCAGTATTCGGGCTTCTTGTCCGATTACAGCAAACTGCAGGAAACCACCTCGCCAAGCGGCCATAAAACGCTGCGCTGGATAGATCCAAGCTACAAGGAATCCAACTATCGCGGTCTCTATTTCCAACCGGTGGTCTATTTCCCGGCGGAGAAACCCACGGCGCGCGTCAGCCAGGACACGCTGAACAAGATTAAGGCCTACGCGACCCAGCGGATCAAAACCGCGCTGCAGAACCGCTTCACCATTCTGCCAAGCCCGACGGGCTCGCGCGTGCTGGTGGCCAAGCTCGCCATCACCGCCGTTTCCGCCGAAAATGAAGACATGAAATTCTATGAGGTGGTGCCGGTCGCCGCGGTGGTCGCCAGCACCATGGCTGCTACCGGGCACCGGACGCAAAATACCGCGCTGTATATCGAAGGCGAGCTGATCGACCAAGATACCGGTAAAACGGTGATGGAAGTGGTACGCAAGGCCTACGGCAAAACCGTCAACAACGACAGCACGCCGGTCACGGCGGATGACGTCAAGGCGGCGATCGACGACATCGTCACCGATATCACCAACTTCCCGAAACAGGGCTGACCGCCGCCTGAAAAACACAGGGGGAGCCGAAGCTCCCCCTGAATGGCTGCACAGACGGCGCTCAAATGCCGTCGCCGTACTCGAAGCCGTGATTGGTGCCGTTAAAGTATTGGTCCATATCCATCGACGGCGTATCGCTCTCCGGCCGCCCGACGATGCGCGCCGGCACGCCGGCGGCGGTGGTGTGCGGCGGTATCGCCTGCAAGACCACCGAGCCCGCGCCGATCTTCGCGCCCTTGCCCACTTCGATATTGCCGAGAATTTTGGCGCCGGCGCCAATCATCACCCCTTCGCGGATTTTCGGGTGACGGTCGCCGCTGGTTTTACCGGTACCGCCCAGGGTGACCGACTGCAGGATAGAGACATTGTTCTCCACCACCGCCGTTTCACCGATCACGATGCCGGTGGCGTGGTCGAGCATGATGCCGCAGCCGATGGTCGCCGCCGGGTGGATGTCCACGCCGAAGGCGACGGAAATTTGATTTTGCAGGTAGATAGCCAGCGCTTGCCGCCCTTGCTGCCACAACCAGTGACCGATGCGGTAAGCCTGCAGCGCATGGAACCCTTTCAGGTAAAGCAGCGGCGTGGAGTATTTATCGACCGCCGGGTCGCGCAGCCGTACCGCGAGGATATCGCGCGCCGCCGACACGATCATCTGGTTGTCGGACTTGTAGGCCTCTTCCACCACCTCGCGCACCGCGATGGCGGGCATGATCGGCGTCGCCAGCTTGTTGGCCAGCATATAGCTGAGCGCGCTGCCCAGGTTCTCGTGCTTGAGCAACGTCGCATGGAAAAAGCTGGCCAGCATCGGTTCACAATCAGCCAGTGCTCGCGCTTCTGATTTAATGCTGTTCCAGACCTGTTCCAACTCTTCTGACGACATCACATTCCTCTCTGCCTTGCCAAACGGGCCGCTTCACACGGTAGCGCGAAGCGGCCCAGGTCATTAGCGGGGTCAGCATGCTGCCCCGACATATCGTTTTATGTCACGCGCTGGGTTTTTCGTCCTTTCGGGCTCGCCCCAGCAGGCTCAGCGCCGCTTCGCGGGCGTCTTTATGGCAGTAAAGCACCTGATAAATCTGTTCAGTGATCGGCATTTCCACACCGTGCCGCTGCGCCAGCGCCAACACCTCTTTGGTATTGCGATAGCCCTCGACCACCTGACCGATGCTGTCCTGCGCTTCCTGCACGCCTTTGCCCTGCCCCAGCATAATGCCGAAGCGGCGGTTGCGCGATTGGTTGTCCGTGCAGGTTAGCACCAGATCCCCCAGCCCCGCCATGCCCATGAACGTCGAAGGATCGGCGCCCAGCGCAGAACCCAGACGGCTCATTTCCGCCAGCCCGCGTGTAATCAACGCGGTGCGGGCGTTGGCGCCGAAACCGATGCCGTCGGACATGCCGGCGCCGATGGCGATCACGTTCTTCACCGCGCCGCCAAGCTGCACGCCGATGAAATCGGGATTGCTGTAGACGCGGAAGCTCTTGCCGCAGTGCAACAGCTGTTGCAGATCGTCGGCGAACTGCGCATCGGTCGCCGCCAGCGCGATCGCCGTCGGCAGGCCGGCGGCCAGCTCTTTGGCGAACGTCGGCCCAGAGAGCACCGCCAGCGGGATCGCCTCGCCCAGCGCCTCACGCGCCACGTCCTGCAGCAACCGGCCGGTTTCCGCTTCCAGCCCCTTGGTGGCCCACACGATGCGGGCGTCCGGGCGCAGATGCGGCTTCAGCTGGCGCAGCACGTCGCCGAACACGTGGCTCGGCACCACCACCAGCACGTCGCGGCTGGCCGCCAGCGCCCGCGCCAAATCGGCTTCAAGCAGCAGGGTATCGGGGAAGGGAACGTCGGGCAGAAACGCCTGATTGCAGCGATCTTGCTGCAACGTTTGAACTTGCGCGGGGTTATGTCCCCACAGCACCACGGTGTGGCCGTTACGCGCCAGCGTAATGGCCAATGCGGTGCCGTACGAGCCGGCACCGATGACAGTCATTGAAGCATTGACGGTGTTCATCAGGCATCCTGATGTGGTGCGGCACCTTCGCCTTCCGCCTGCTGCTGCAGATAGTTCATGAACAGCGCGTCAAAGTTGACCGGTGCCAGGTTCAGCTGCGGGAACGTACCGCGGGAAACCAGGCTGGTGATGCACTCGCGCGCATACGGGAACAGGATGTTCGGGCAGTATGCGCCCAGGCAATGCGCCAGCTGCGTGCCTTCGATGCCTGCTACCGAGAAGATGCCCGCCTGTTGCACTTCGCACAGGAACGCGGTCTCTTCGCCCAGGGTCGCCGTCACGGTTACGCGCAGTACCACTTCATACACTTCGTCAGCCAGCTGGCTGGACGCGGTATCCAGATCAAGTTTAACTTCCGGCTGCCATTCCTGCTGGAAAACCTGCGGCGCATTCGGCGCTTCGAAAGAGATGTCCTTGGTATAAATACGTTGGATCTGGAAAGCCATTTCGGTGCTGTTTTGTTCTGACATGTGAGTAATACCCTTGGTTAAACGTCCTTATTGACACTCGGTGAACCGGCAAGCTGCTTAAAGCAGTGGATCCAGGCCGCCGCGAGCATCGAGTTCATATAAATCATCGCAGCCGCCGATATGCCGGCCATCGATGAAAATCTGCGGCACGGTGGTGCGCCCGCTGCGCTCGATCATCACTTCGCGCTTAGCGTTATCGCCGTCGATGGCGATCTCGTTAAACGCCGCGCCCTTGCTGTTCAACAGCGCCTTGGCGCGATGGCAGAACGGACAGGTCGCTTTGGTGTAGATATCAATGTTAGCCATGGATTGCCACCTCAAATAGGTTAAACGGTTACTTACCGCGCACCAGCGGCAGGTTTTCTCCGCTCCAGCCGGAAATGCCGTCTTTCAGCATAGTCACCTTTTCAAAACCGGCCTTGCTCAGGTTCTCCGCCGGCTCGCGGGAGGCGGTGCCGTTGGCGCACACGACGATGATCGGCTGCGCTTTGTGTTTTTCCAGCTCGCCCAGGCTGCCGCTTTTGATTTCGCTGGCGGTCAGGTTGATGGCGTTGGCCAGGTGACCACGGCGAAAATCGTCGCGGCTGCGGGTGTCGACCACCACGGCTTCTTCTTTGTTGATCAGACGAATAGCTTCACCGCGGGCGATCTCTTTGACCTTGGAGAAACGGCTTTTGAAGGTCATGACGATCACGGCGACCAGCAGAGCGATCCAAGCCAGGCTCAGAATAGGGTGTCTGCTTACGAATGGCATAATTTCTTGCAGCATGGGGTGTAACAACTCCCGTCAGTTAAGGGATAAATAAGTCAAGGTTCCAGAGTATACCTGCCGAGTGCGGCAAATACAGCCAATAAGCAAGCGCGATTGCAGAAACTGCGGGCTGCGCTGAGAAATTCCCGACGTCAGAGCATAAAAGCCCGCGCGATTCGCCGCAACCTTGATCTCTTTGGGCTATTTATCGCCGGCGGCGATGTAAAATCAGCCGGTTTTTCGAGGGTGAATAGCCATGCTTGCGGCGGGCGCATGGCTATTCGCAGCTTAAAAAGTTCATAAGAGGTCAATGCAATGTCGAGCAACAAAAAACCGATGGTTCTGGTGATCCTGGACGGTTACGGCCACCGTGAAGAGCGGCAGGACAACGCGATCCTGAACGCCGGCACTCCGGTGATGGATCGCCTGTGGCGGGAGCAGCCGCATACGCTGATCGCCGCCTCCGGGCTGGATGTCGGCCTGCCCGATGGGCAAATGGGCAACTCCGAAGTCGGCCACGTCAACCTGGGCGCCGGGCGCATCGTGTACCAGGATCTGACCCGGCTGGACAAAGCGATCGCCGACGGCGACTTCTTCGCCAACCCGGTGCTGACCGCCGCGGTCGATAAGGCCGTAGCGGCCGGCAAGGCGGTGCACATCATGGGCCTGCTGTCGCCGGGCGGCGTGCACAGCCATGACGAGCACATTCTGGCCATGATCAAGCTGGCCGCCCAACGCGGCGCCAAAGCGGTTTATCTGCACGCCTTCCTCGACGGGCGCGACACGCCGCCGCGCAGCGCCGAAGCCCCGCTGCAACGCTGCCGCGACGCCTTCGCCGCGTTGGGCATCGGGCGCATCGCCTCGCTAATCGGCCGCTACTACGCGATGGACCGCGACAACCGCTGGGATCGCGTGCAACTGGCCTATGACCTGCTGACCGCGGCCAAAGGCGAGGCCGTGGCCGAGGATGCGATCGCCGGGCTGCAGGCCGCTTATCAGCGCGGTGAAAACGACGAGTTCGTCAGACCGACCGTGATCCGCGCCGCCGGTGAGGCCGATGCCGCGATGCAGGACGGCGACGCGTTGATCTTCATGAACTTCCGCGCCGACCGCGCGCGCCAGATCACCCGCGCCTTCGTGAACGCGGATTTCGACGGTTTCCCGCGCGCCAAACAGGTGCAGTTCGGCGAGTTCGTGATGCTGACCGAATACGCCGCCGACATCGCGACCGCCTGCGCCTATCCGCCGGCGTCGCTGGCCAACACCTTCGGCGAATGGCTGATGAAGCACGACAAAACCCAGTTGCGCATCTCGGAAACCGAAAAATACGCCCACGTCACCTTCTTCTATAACGGCGGCGTGGAAGCGCCGTTCAAGGGCGAAGACCGCGTGCTGGTCAACTCGCCGAAAGTCGCCACCTACGATCTGCAGCCGGAGATGAGCGCCGCCGATCTGACCGACAAGCTGCTGAGCGCCATCCGCAGCGGCAAATACGACGCCATTATCTGCAACTACCCGAACGGCGACATGGTGGGGCATACCGGCGTGTATGAAGCGGCGGTCAAAGCGGTGGAAACGCTGGACGCCTGCATCGCCCAGGTGGTTGACGCGGTGCGCGACGTCGACGGTCAGCTGCTGATCACCGCCGATCACGGCAACGCCGAGCAGATGCGCGATCCGGCCACCGGCCAGGCGCACACCGCCCACACCAGCCTGCCGGTGCCGCTGATTTACGTCGGTAAACCGGCGCGGGCGGTCGAAGGCGGCAAGCTTTCGGACATCGCGCCAACCCTGTTAACGCTGATGGGAATGGAAATCCCGCAAGAGATGACTGGTAAGCCGCTGTTCATCGTGGAATAATCCTTCTCCATGAGGGAGAAGGCGTTTTTTGCACTATCAAGGGTAACCCGAAGCGCAAACGCAGGCAGCCGGCGGCTGCCTGAACGCACCGCGCCAAGGACGTTCACCGCCATGTGCGCCAGCGTATTTTGCGCTGGCGTCTTGCTGTTGCCGCTCGCCGGCCAGGCGGCGGAGGACAATAAATCCCAGCTGAAAGACATCCAGCAGAGCATCGCCGAGAAAGAAAAGGCGGTGAAGCAGCAGCAACAGCAGCGCAGCTCGCTGCAGGATCAGCTGCGTCAGCAGGAAAAAACCATCGCCCAGGCCAGCCGCCAGCTGCGCGACACCCAGAGCACGCTCACCCAGTTGGGCAAGGACATTGCCGGCCTGAACGCCTCGATAGCCAAACTGCAAAAGCAGCAATCAACCCAACAAAACCTCCTCGCCAAACAGCTCGACGCCGCCTTCCGGCAAGGGCAGCACAGCGCCGTGCAGCTGATCCTCAGCGGTGAAGAAAGCCAGCGCAGCGAACGTATTCTGGCCTATTTCGGCTATCTGAACGAAGCGCGTCAGAAAACCATCGAAGAGCTGAAGCAGACCCGCGCCGAGCTGGCGAAGCAAAAAACCACGCTGGTGGCCAAACAGGGCCAGCAAAAATCCTTACTGGGCGAGCAACAGACGCAGCAGCAGAAGCTGGAGCAGGCGCGCGGCGCCCGCAAGAAAACGCTGACCGCGCTGGAAGCCTCGCTGGAAAAAGACCAACAACGCCTGGTGGAACTGCGCCAGAACGAAGCCCGCATGCGCGACAAGATCGCCCGGGCGGAGCGCGAAGCCCGTGCGCGCGCCGAACGCGAAGCGCGTGAAGCGGCCAAGGTGCGCGAACAGGTGCGCATCAAGGAGCAGCAGGCGAAGAAAACCGGCACCACCTACAAACCTAGCGAAGCCGATCGCTCGCTGATGGCGCGAACCGGCGGCCTCGGTCGTCCGGCCGGCCAGCTGATGTGGCCGGTGCGCGGGCGCACGCTGCACGGCTTTGGCGAACAGCAGCAGGGCGAGCTACGCTGGAAAGGCATGGTGATCGAAGCCCGCGAAGGCAGCGAAGTGAAAGCCGTCGCCGATGGCCGCGTGCTGCTGGCCGACTGGCTGCAAGGCTATGGCCTGATGGTGGTGGTCGAACACGGTAAAGGCGACATGAGCGTGTACGGCTACAACCAGAGCGCGTTGGTCAACGTCGGGGCGCAGGTGCGCGCCGGCCAGCCGATCGCTCTGGTCGGCACCAGCGGCGGCCAGGGAACGCCGTCGCTCTATTTCGAAATCCGTCGTCAGGGACAGGCGGTTAACCCACTGCCGTGGTTGGGAAGATAGATTTGCGCTATGTCAAAACCCGTACAGCTCTGTTAATAGGCTGTCTGCTGCAGGTTTACGCTGCGCAGGCAGGAAAACTCTCCATCGTCATCGATGACGTGGGCTACCGCCCTCACGAAGAAAACGCGGTGCTGCAAATGCCGACGGCGATCTCGGTCGCGGTGTTGCCCAACGCGCCGCATGCCCGCCTGATGGCCACCCGCGCCCACAACCAGGGCCGCGAAGTCTTGATCCACATGCCGATGGCGCCGCTCAGCAAGCAGCCGCTGGAGCGCGATACCCTGCAGCCTTCCATGAGCAGCGACGAGATCCAGCGCATCATCCGCAACGCGGTGAACAACGTGCCCTACGCGGTCGGCATGAACAACCACATGGGCAGCGCCATGACCTCCAGCCTGCCGGGCATGCAGAAAGTGATGCAGGCGCTCGAAAGCTACCGACTGTATTTCCTCGACAGCATGACCATCGGCAGCAGCCAGGCGACCCGCGCCGCGGCCGGCACCGGCGTGAAGGTGATCAAACGCAAGGTGTTCCTCGACGATACCGCGAACGAAGCCGACATCCGCCGCCAGTTCAACCGCGCGGTCGAATTGGCGCGGCGCAACGGCTCCGCCATCGCCATCGGCCACCCGCGCCCGGCGACGGTGAAGGTGCTGCAGCAGATGCTGCCGTCGCTGCCCGCCGATATCGTGCTGGTCAAGCCGAGCGCGCTGCTGAACGAACCGCAGGGCAACGGCGGCGGCTACGTCCCACCGCCGGTCAAACCGCAAAAACCGCAGCCGAAGAACCCGTTCAGCGGCGGCATCAAGCAGTGCATGGTCAAACCGCCGAAGGAAAAAACCAACGCCGGCACCGCGCTGGGCGTCATCGCCGACAGCATCGCCACCTCGCCGCCGGTGACCTTCATCAAGCGTCATTGGCAGCACTGGACGCAAGCCAAACCGCAAGCGTAAAAAAAGGGCCGGAATTCCGGCCCTTGTCACGTCTGCCGAGATTAATCCCAGCTCAGCACCACTTTACCCGACTTGCCGGAGCGCATGGCGTCGAAGCCCTGCTGGAACTCGTCGATCGAGAATCGGTGGGTGATGATCGGGCTCAAATCCAGACCGGACTGGATCAGCGCCGCCATCTTGTACCAGGTTTCGAACATTTCGCGGCCGTAAATCCCTTTGATAAACAGCCCTTTGAAGATGACCTGGTTCCAGTCGATCGACATATCCGAAGGCGGAATGCCCAGCATGGCGATGCGTCCGCCGTGGTTCATCGCATTGAGCAGCGTGCGGAACGCCGGCGGCGCGCCGGACATTTCCAGACCGACGTCGAACCCTTCGGTCATACCCAGCTCGGCCATCACGTCGCTGAGGTTTTCCTTGCTGACGTTCACCGCGCGGGTCACACCCATCTTGCGCGCCAGTTCCAGGCGGTATTCGTTAACGTCGGTGATCACCACATGGCGAGCGCCGACGTGTTTGCACACCGCCGCCGCCATGATGCCGATCGGGCCGGCGCCGGACACCAGCACGTCTTCCCCAACCAGATCGAACGACAGCGCGGTGTGCACCGCGTTGCCGAACGGATCGAAGATCGAAGCCAGTTCGTCGGAGATGTTATCCGGGATCTTGAAGGCGTTGAACGCCGGGATCACCAGGTATTCCGCAAAGCTGCCCGGACGGTTCACGCCCACGCCGACGGTGTTGCGGCACAGGTGCGTGCGGCCGCCGCGGCAGTTGCGGCAATGGCCGCAGGTGATGTGGCCTTCGCCGGACACGCGATCGCCGATGCTGAAGCCTTTGACTTCCTGACCGATCGCCACCACTTCGCCGACGTATTCATGGCCGACCACCATCGGAACCGGAATGGTTTTTTGCGACCACTCGTCCCAGTTGTAGATATGCACATCGGTGCCGCAGATCGCGGTTTTGCGGATTTTGATCATGATGTCGTTGTGGCCCAGCTCCGGCTGAGGCACGTCGGTCATCCAAATCCCTTCTTCCGCTTTCAGTTTTGACAGTGCTTTCATGGTTTTACCTTATGCAATAACGCCAAGATCCTTACCGATACGTGTAAACGCCGCCACTGCGCGTTCGATTTGCTCCGGGGTGTGGTCGGCGGACATCTGGGTACGGATGCGCGCCTGGCCTTTCGGCACCACCGGATAGAAGAAACCGGTCACATAGATGCCTTCCTTGAGCAACGCATTGGCGAATTCCTGCGCCAGCTTCGCCTCACCCAGCATCACCGGGATGATGGCATGATCGGCGCCGGCCAACGTGAAGCCGGCGGCGGTCATTTTTTCGCGGAACAGACGCGCGTTGGCCCACAGGCGATCGCGCAGGGCATCGCCCTCTTCCAGCAGTTCCAGCACTTTGATCGACGCGGCGACGATCGCCGGCGCCAGCGAGTTGGAGAACAGGTACGGGCGCGAACGCTGGCGCAACCACTCCACCACTTCTTTCCTGGCGGCGGTGTAGCCGCCGGACGCGCCGCCCAGCGCTTTGCCTAACGTACCGGTGATGATATCGACGCGGCCCATCACTTCACAGTATTCATGGGTGCCGCGCCCGTTGGCGCCGACAAAGCCCACCGCGTGGGAGTCATCCACCATCACCAGCGCCTGGTATTCGTCCGCCAGATCGCACACCCCTTTCAGGTTGGCGATCACGCCGTCCATCGAGAAGACGCCGTCGGTGGCGATCAGGATGTGGCGCGCGCCGTCGGCTTTGGCCTGCTTCAGCTGCGCGGCCAGCTCGGCCATGTCGTTATTGGCGTAGCGATAGCGCTTGGCCTTGCACAGGCGCACGCCGTCGATGATCGACGCGTGGTTCAGCGCATCGGAGATAATGGCGTCTTCCGGGCCGAGCAGGGTTTCGAACAGCCCGCCGTTGGCGTCGAAGCAGGAGGAGTAGAGGATCGCGTCTTCCATGCCCAAGAAGGCCGCCAGTTTCTGTTCCAACTGCTTGTGGCTGTCCTGAGTGCCGCAGATGAAGCGCACCGACGCCATGCCGAAACCGTGACTGTCCATGCCCGACTTGGCGGCGGCGATCAGCGCCGGATGGTTGGCCAGGCCCAGGTAGTTATTGGCGCAGAAGTTGATCACATGGCTGCCGTCGGCGACGGCGATATCCGCCTGTTGCGCGGAGGTGATGATGCGTTCTTCCTTGAACAGCCCTTCACTGCGAGTGGCGGCAAGCTGTTGTTCCAACTGCTGATAAAAAGACGCTGACATTCGGTTATCTCCAGGATTGGGCTATTTGCGGCATATTTTACTGATTTGTAACCAAACTGACGAGAATGCGCGGGAGAGAATATTAAAATTGCAGCAGATATCACGGCAAAAAGCGGACTTCAATGGCAATGCGGGATATTCGGAGCCCTTCCGCTGTTTGCCGCGGCATGAAATGCTATTATAACCGCCATTGAGCGTGGGGCATTGTGCCCCGCCAGGCAGCTTAGCAGGGGTAACCCAATGATTATCGTCACAGGCGGCGCCGGCATGATCGGCAGCAACATCATTAAGGCACTGAACGACAAGGGATATCGCGATATCCTGGTGGTGGATAACCTGAAAGACGGCACCAAGTTCGTCAACCTGGTCGATCTGGACATCGCCGACTATATCGATAAAGAAGACTTTATCGCCAGCATCGTGGCCGGCGACGATCTGGGCGATATCGAAGCGGTCTTCCACGAAGGCGCCTGCTCCGCGACCACCGAGTGGGACGGCAAGTACATGATGGACAATAACTATCAGTACTCCAAAGACCTGCTGCACTACTGCCTGGATCGCGAAATCCCGTTCCTGTACGCCTCCTCCGCCGCCACTTACGGCGGCCGCGAAGAGTTCATCGAAGAGCGTGAGTATGAAGCGCCGCTCAACGTGTACGGCTACTCCAAATTCCTGTTCGATCAGTACGTGCGCGAGATCCTGCCGGAAGCGGACTCGCAGATCTGCGGCTTCCGCTACTTCAACGTTTACGGCCCGCGCGAAGGCCACAAAGGCAGCATGGCCAGCGTCGCCTTCCACCTGAATACCCAGATCAACCGCGGCGAAAACCCGAAACTGTTCGCCGGCAGCGAAAACTTCAAGCGTGACTTCATCTACGTCGGCGACGTGGCGGCGGTTAACCTGTGGTTCTGGGAAACCGGCAAATCCGGCATCTTCAACTGCGGCACCGGCCGGGCGGAAACCTTCCAGGCGGTGGCCGACGCGGTGGTGGACTTCCACCAGAAGGGCGCGGTGGAATACATCGAGTTCCCGGAGAAGCTGAAGGGCCGCTATCAGGCGTACACCCAGGCCGATCTGACCAAGCTGCGCGCCGCCGGCTACGACGCACCGTTCAAAACGGTCGCCGAAGGGGTGAAAGAGTACATGGCCTGGTTGAACCGCACCGCATAAGCTGAAGGAATTAACGCTGGGTATGAAAATACTGGTTATCGGCCCTTCTTGGGTTGGCGACATGATGATGTCGCAAAGTCTCTATCGCACCCTGAAGGCCGAATACCCGTCGGCGGAGATCGATGTGATGGCGCCGGCCTGGTGCCGCCCGCTGCTGGCGCGCATGCCGGAAGTCAATCAGGCGCTGGCGATGCCGCTGGGCCACGGCGCGCTGGGGCTCGGTGAACGCCGCCGCCTGGGGCGCGCCCTGCGCGCCAACCGTTACGATCGCGCTTACGTTCTACCCAACTCGTTCAAATCCGCGCTGGTGCCCTTCTTCGCCGATATCCCGCAGCGCACCGGCTGGCGGGGCGAAATGCGTTACGGCCTGCTGAACGACGTCCGCGTGCTCGACAAGCCGGCCTTCCCGCTGATGGTGCAACGCTACGTGGCGCTGGCCTATGACAAAGGCCGCATTCAGCGCGCCGACGATCTGCCGCAGCCGCTGCTGTGGCCGCGGCTGCAGGTGAGCGACGAAGAGATCGCCGACACCACCGCGGCCTTCAACCTGACCGACAGCCGGCCGATCGTCGGCTTCTGCCCGGGCGCGGAGTTCGGCCCCGCCAAACGCTGGCCGCACTATCACTACGCGACGCTGGCTCAGCGGCTGATCGAGAACGGCTATCAGATCGCGCTGTTCGGCTCGGCGAAAGATCACGAGGCCGGCGAACAGATCCGCGCCGCGCTGCAGGAAGACGCCCGCGATTTCTGCCTTAACCTGGCCGGAAAAACCCAGTTGGAGCAGGCGGTGATCCTGATCGCGGCCTGCCGGGCGGTGGTCAGCAACGACTCCGGTTTAATGCACGTTGCCGCAGCGTTGAACAAACCGCTGATAGCCTTGTACGGCCCAAGCAGCCCCGACTTCACGCCGCCGCTCTCGGACAAGGCGCGGGTAATTCGCCTGATCAGCGGCTACCACAAGGTGCGCAAGGGCGATGCCGAGCAGGGATACCACCAAAGTTTGATCGATATTCAGCCGCAGCAAGTATTGGATGCGCTGACGCCGCTACTTGTCGCCAGCGAGGAATAGTCATGCAGGTGTTAATCGTAAAAACCTCCTCAATGGGGGACGTGCTGCATACGCTGCCCGCCCTGACCGACGCGCTGCAGGCCATTCCCGATATCCGCTTCGACTGGGTGGTGGAAGAAGGTTTCAGCCAAATCCCGACCTGGCACCCGGCGGTGGATCGCGTGATCCCGGTGGCCATTCGCCGCTGGCGCAAGAACTGGTTCGGCAACGACACCCGGCAACAGCGCTGCGACTTCAAGCGCGTGCTGCAAGAACGCCGTTATGACGTGGCGATCGACGCGCAGGGCCTGATCAAAAGCGCCGTGCTGATCACGCGCATCGCCAAAGGCAACAAACATGGCCTGGACTGCAAGAGCGCGCGCGAGCCGTTCGCCAGCTGGTTCTACAACGTGCGCCATGAGATAGACAAGCAGCAGCACGCGGTGGAACGCACGCGCGAACTGTTCGCCAAAAGCCTTGGCTACGATAAACCGGGCAGCTACGGCGATTACGCCATCGCCGCGCGCTTTCTCAGCAGCCCGCCGGCCGATGCCGGGCGGTATTTGGTGTTTTTGCACGCGACGACGCGTGACGACAAGCACTGGCCGGAGCAAAACTGGCGCGAGCTGATCGCGCTGACGGCCGACAGCGGGTTGAAGATCAAACTGCCGTGGGGTGCAGAGCATGAACATCAGCGCGCGCTGCGCTTGGCGGAAGGTTTTTCACATGTCGAAGTGCTGCCGAAGCTCAGCCTGCAGCAGGTGGCCGAGGTGCTGGCCGGCGCCAAGGGCGTGGTCTCGGTCGACACCGGGCTCAGCCATTTGACCGCCGCGCTCGACAAACCGAACATCACGCTGTTCGGGCCGACCGATCCCGGCCTGATCGGCGGCTACGGGCAAAATCAGCACTCGTTGATTTCGCCGGAAAAAAGCATGGCGACAATCGACGCCGATACGGCATGGCAGGCGTTGCAAAAGGTTATAGCATGAAAAAACTGCACATTATCAACCTGGGTAAAATGGGCGGCGTCGAACGCCTGTTCCTGCAGTACATCAACGATACCACCGACGGCAGCAACCAGGTCTTGTGCATCAGCGGCGACATTGGCGAAGAAATCCGCCGCCAGTTGCCTGCGCATCAGCCCGTCACCTTCGCCAACCGCCTGATCAATGCGCTGCCGTTGCGCTGCCCGCAGTTCCTGCGCAAATTTTTGCTGAAGTGGAAAATCGAGCGGGCGAACGCCGACGTGGTGATCGTCTGGGACCTGGTGCCGGGGCTGGCGGCCAAACCCAAGCGCGGCAAGCTGGTTTACTACGATCACGGCTGCTCCTGGCGTTACCCCAAGAATAAAAAGACGCTGCGTTTCTTCGCCATGCTGGACGGCGTCATTTCCGCCTCACACGCGTCGAAGCGGGTGATGGAGCTGCGCTTTAATCTGCCTTGCCCAAATCACGTGGTGATCAACCGCATCAAAACGCCGGCGGGGATCGACACTGCGCCGAAAACCCTGTCGCAGCCGGTCAGGATCGGCACTGCCTCACGCCTGGTCAGCCTGAAAGGCATCAGCGTGTCATTATTGATGATGCAGGAACTGCTGCGGCGCGGGCATGACGTCACGCTGGAAGTGGCCGGCAAAGGGCCGGATCGCGCGGCGTTCGAGGCGCTGGCGGCCCGGCTACAGCTCGGCGATCGCGTCACCTTCAGCGGTTATCAGGATGACGTCGCCGGCTTCTTCAATCGCACGCACATCTACATGAGCACGCCGATCACCGAGCCGTTCGGCTTGTCCTGCATGGAATCGCTCTATTTCGGCGTGCCGGTCATCTTCCCGCAGGTCGACGGCCAGCCGGAAGCGGTGAAAGACGGGGTCTGCGGCATTGGCCTGACGCCGTCGGTCACCATCGAACAACACCGGCAGCTCACCGATATCGAGGTCGACTTCCCGCATGAGGTCTACGATCCGTTGACCGACAGCCTGGTCGCGCCCAAGCTGCTGTCGCATATCGACTGTGCGGATGCCGTTGAGAAATTGCTGGAGCGAGAAACCTACCAGACTCTGAGCCGAAATGCGCAGCGCTATCCTGCGGAACATTTTAACTATGCTCAGTTCAAAGTTGAATTCGACGACACGCTGCGATCCTTTATCGCTTAATTGAAACGTGAGCCGGAAAATACGCCCGATGCTAAAACACAGAACGCCACACCCTGCCTTCAGCTATCTGATCTATCTGGGGTGCGCTATCGCTTTTTGCACCATTCCTTTCGGTTCTGCGACCGGACGCAATCTGTTTTACGTTTCCAGCTACATCGCCTTTATCGCCGTTTGCCTGTACCCGCGCTACTACTTCAGCAACGTTAGAAACCTGCTGCTGCCCGCGCTGATGTTCAGCGTGGGCATGGGAACCATCCTCTGGATGCATCACTTCAAACAGCCGGGTGAGTACATCAATATTTATCGCTCTTATATGTCGACCGGCAAACTGCAGCTCGCGACCGCTTTCATTTTGCTGATCGCGCTCAATGAGCGGTTGTGCGTACAGCGCCTGCTGATCGTTGTGGCTCTCGTCACCGGTCTGGCGATCAACGGTTATTCCCTCTATCAGGGGCTGCGTCTGGATATCCCGCGCGTAGAGCTCAACTTCGATCGCGCCACGGTCGCCGCCTATCTGATGACCGCCATCGATCTGGTCATGATGCAAGCCATCCTGATGCTGCGCACCCGCTACCGCCTGGTGTTGTACATTGCGGCATTCCTGCTGTCCTTCTCTGCGCTGGTGCTCACCGGCACGCGCGCGGCCATGTTGGTCTATCCGGTGGCGGTCTGCCTGTCGCTGCTGGCCACCAAGCAGCTGGTTTCCAGAAAACACAAGCTTGCGTTGGTGGCCTCGGTACCGCTGCTGCTCGTAGCCTGCGGCCTGGTGTTTAAACCGCAGATAGAAGAACGCATTCAGGCTTTTGAGACCGACATGCGCCTGATGGACCAGCCGCAGACTGAAAACTCCATCATTTCCCGGCTGTCGATGCAAACGCTGGCATGGCATACCGGGTCACAAGCCCCGTGGGGCCAATCCGCCGAACAGCGCGGCGAAGAGATCCGTGCGATGGTCGCACAGCAACCCCGCCTGTCTGGCGTCATGCCCTACATCAACGTCCACCTGCACAACGAGCTGCTGGAAACTTACTCGCTCAAGGGCGTCTGGGGCGTACTGCTGCTGCTGGCGCTGTATGTCAGCCTGTTTTTCTCTTCCTTCCGGCCACAGCGCAACGCGCTGCTGCTGAGCGTCAGCGCCAGCCTGTTCGTTTACGGCCTGAGCGACGTCATCTTCTTCAGCACGGAAGGTACCGCCATGTTCGGCCTGGCGCTGATCGCCGCCGTTCTTTCCGTCACGAAACAGCCCCCTGTTCAGGAGCCCACCCCGTGAATCCTCAGCAGCCGCTGCTCAGCGTTATCGTGCCGTTTTATAATAACGAAGCGTTCGTTATCGCTGCGCTGGATTCGTTATTTGCACAGATTAGCGACGATATCGAGGTGGTGATCATCGACGATGGCTCCACCGACGCCTCCGGCGCGCTGGTCAGCCAATATCTGGCGCAGCGGCGGCACCCGCGCGTGGTCTTTACTTCACAGGCCAACGGCGGCATTGCGCACGCCCGCAACGTCGGCTTACAGCTGGCCACCGGACGCTATATCACCTTCCTCGACGGCGACGATCTGCTGAGCGACGACTATCTGGCGATCCTGCGCCCCCAGCTTACCGCCGGTGAATATGACCTGATCGATTTTAATTATCAGAAGTTCACCGAGCATCCGCCGACACCGGATAACCGCGCGGCGCGGCCCGTAGCCTACGACTTTTCACAATTGGGACTGGGCAGCCTGCAACCGTTGTTTGCACGCTCGATGTGGCATCTCTGGAGCCGGGTATATAAACGCACGCTGCTGGCAGGGGAAGCGTTCGAAGAAGGCAGGCGCTACGAAGACGTGATTTTCACACCTTTTCAGTATTTCAAAACTCGCCGCATCGCCCATCTTGACGGCGAACTCTACTTCTATCGGGACAACAGCCAGGGCATCACCCGCAATATCAAACCCAAAGATATTGAAGATATGTTGTTCGCCATGGAGAAGATGCTGCGTTTTGTGGCGCAGCATCCCGGGGATGAGCCGCTGCGCCGGTTGGCCGCCCTGATGCTGGCCAACTGCTTTTCCGAGGTGAAAAGCATGTCGAAGGCGGTCTACGGCTATTACCATTACGCGCCGGCAACGCTGCACATCCTGCGCCGCGCCGCCGACGTCTGCCGCAACAGCGACGTGCCGGGCAAAAAAGTCCGCCAGATGCGCTATGCGCGAGTGGATACCTTTCTTTCTAAGCTGCGCGGGCGCAGGCCGCGCTAACCGCATCGGCCTGGCGGCCGATGGGTCGTCTCGCCTTTAGCGCGCTAAAGGCACGTGTGCGACCAGCTCGTCATAAATCCGCTGCGGTTGGATGACCCCCATCGGGCTTTCCGCCTCCAGCGGCATCGTATAACCGGTACGCGACACCTGAATGATGCGGTGCAGTTCAGCATCCTGAATCGGCCCGGTGGAGCGTGAGTCGGCAGTCACGAACAGGCTGATGGTTTTCACCTTCAACGCCACCGCCAGGTGCAGCGGCCCGGTATCGCCGGTGACCAGAACATGGAAACTGTCGATCAACGTCAGCAAGCCTTGCAGCCCCGTTTTACCGATCTGGTTATCCACGCAGGCCTGCGTTTGCGGGCCGATCAGGCTCATAAACTGTTTGGCCTTGCCGTCGTCAAACGGTGCGCCAATCAGCACGATGCGTACATTAGGGTGCTTCGCCACCAGCTCATCGGCCAGCCGCGCATAGTGCGAAACCGGCCAGCAACGCGACTCCGTAGATGCCCCCAATTGAAACCCGATGGTGGGATGCTCGCTGCTTTTGACGCCGCGCTGATAATCCACGGGAATTTCCATCGTCGGATCGTCGCTGTGGCAGCCCAAAATGGAAATCAGCTCCAGCTTGCGGCGCACGAAGTGGCCGTAATAATGGAAGACATAGTTGGTCAGCCAAGGCTCCAGCCCGCAAATGCCCGAACTGTAGTTATCGCGGATAATGTACTTCGCCCCGGCCAGTACGGCGCTGATGATGTCATAAGGCAGGTGGGAGTGCAGAATCAGCGCCAAATCCGGCTGATGTTCGCGCAGCGATTTCAGCAACGGGCGGATCGTCTTGATCTTGCTGTCCCAATACACCACGCGATCGTAATAGCGGCCGTTTTCCACCAGCTCGCGGTTTTTCTTGTGCACCACCAGTGTGATGTGTGCGTTGGGGTAGCGTTCCCGCATCGCCCTCAATGCCGGCGTGTTGAACATGAAGTCGCCCAACGCCGTGGTGGAATAGATGACGATATTGTCAAACTGCTGGGCGCCGTCGAACGTCGCCTTATCCTGAAAACGACCGTACTTCGCCGTATAGCGCCGCAAGAACCAGTCGGCAACCTTGATTTTCCATTTTTTCGACATGTGCGTGCTTAATTCGCTTTAAGTTGATAATACTCGGCCAGCGTCATGCCCACCGTGCGCTGCTGCAGCCAGTCAAACAGCTGTTCCAGATCGCGGTACAGCCCTTCGATATCCTGCTCGGTTTTGAACGTCGGGCTGCCGCCCGGCATAAACTCGGAGGAGTGCAGCATAAATTCGACGTAGTCATGCCCCTGCGCCAGCGACGCTTCAGCCACGCTTATCATCTTGGCCACGTTGCCGCCACTCGGCCGCAGCCAGTTGACGGACGGCGAACGCCGCTTGCCGCGCAGCCGATCATAACCTTGCTTGAACGCGTTCATCAGCGCCGAGTGCTTATACTGAATGCTCATCGGCACTTCCAGCAGCGCCGAAGCGCCCGGTTTGGCAATGTTCTGCGGATCGATGAAATAGGCCTGCGACGGGAACCGGCTGTAATCGGTGCCGCCGTTGCCCTGCGGATTGCCCGGCGAAAACTGCCAGTTGACCCGCGGCGTCACCGAACAGTCCACCTGATAGCCATACTCCAGCAGCAGCGAGGCATAATATTCGTTGAACGCCCAGCGGCCAGCGCGATGGCTGAGCATTTTGGTCTGGAAGGCATCTTCCAGCAGCTTGGTCATGTGATCGACCTTGGCGCGGATTTGATCGGCGGGATACTCGATCAAATAAGGCTTGTGGCGCCAGTCGTCGTCGGTGAGCGGCGTTAGCGGCGGGCTGTTCCAGGCGTGCAGGTGCATGCCGACTTCACCCGCGCCGCGGGCGATCACGTCGCGCGCGAACTCGACGTAAGCCGGATCCATCGCCATTTCATAGTTGGTGAGATAAACCGGTTTGAAGGCGTATTTTTCGCACAATGCCTGAAAGCGCGGCAAGAAACGCGTGTTTTCGGTCGCGATGCGATCGTGGTTTTGCCACAGATTATCGCCTTCGGTATCAATGGTGATGAGAAACGCCGGTTTAGTCATGAATATCGAGCCTGATATCAACAGAATGCACTATGTTACGCAGCCCGTTTCGCCAGGGCAAACGACTTTGCTGCCTGGTTTGGACAACATTGAAACGCATTCGTCCCCGGCTCGGCGATTTTTTTGCGGCCCGGCAAGAAAACCTTGCAACAGTAGCCACATGCGATCGGGTCATTTAGAATCAAAGATTGGTTTCCCAGAAAGCGACTCATGATGAACGACGCGCCAGCCCCAACTTCCGCCCCATCCGTACAGCGTATTTTGATCATAAAACTGCGCCATCACGGCGATATGCTGCTGGTCACGCCGGTCATCAGCAGCCTGCGGCAAAACTACCCGCAGGCGCAGATCGATGTGCTGCTGTATCAGGAAACGCAGGAGATGCTGGCCAGTAATCCGGAACTGTCGACACTGTTCGCCATCGACCGCCAATGGAAAAAACAGGGCGCCCGCGCGCATCTGGGGCACGAACTGGCGCTGCTGCGCCGCCTGAAGGCGCAGCGCTACGATCTGGTGGTCAACCTGGCCGATCAGTGGCGCAGCGCCATCCTCACGCGCCTGACCGGCGCGCGCATCCGTCTGGGCTTCGATTTCCCCAAACGCCGTGGCTTCCTGTGGCGCCACTGCCACACGCAGTTGGTGCCGGTCGACAATCACGCCCACCTGCATACCGTCGAACAAAACCTCTCGCTGCTGGCGCCGCTGAACCTGCCCGCGCTCAGTGATCATGTGACCATGAGTTACGATCCGCAGGATTGGCAGGCATGTGAGCAACGGTTGCAGAAACAGGGCGTCACCGGCAGTTATATTGTGGTGCAGCCCACCTCGCGCTGGTTCTTCAAATGCTGGAGCGAAGAGAAAATGGCCGCCACCCTCACCGCCTTGCAGGCCGACGGCCACCAGCTGGTGATCACCTCCGGCCCCGACGCCAGAGAACAAGCCATGGTAGAGCGCATTTTGGCGCTCTGCCCGCCGCAGGGCGTGATTTCGTTAGCCGGCCAGCTGACGCTGCGCCAGCTGGCCGCCCTGATCGACCACGCCAAGCTGTTTATCGGCGTGGATTCGGTGCCGATGCACATGGCCGCCGCACTGCACACGCCGTGCGTGGCGCTGTTCGGCCCTTCCAAACTGACTTTCTGGCGGCCGTGGCAGGCTACCGGCGCCGTGATCTGGGCCGGCGACTTCGGCGAACTACCCGATCCGGACGCCATCGATACCGGCACCGACGAACGGTATCTCGACCTTATTCCTACAGACGCGGTGATTGCAGCCGCGCGGAGCACGCTGGCATGAAAGCATTTCGTTTGGCGATCGTTCGCCAAAAATACCGCCCGGACGGCGGAGCCGAACGTTTCGTTTCCCGCGCCCTGGAGGCGCTGGAGCAACAGGATCTCGATCTGAACGTCATCACCCGCGAATGGCAGGGTGACGCCAATCCCAACTGGCATATCCACCTGTGCAACCCGCTAAAACTCGGCCGCATCAGCCGCGAACGGGGCTTCGCCGTGGCGGCCAGGGCGCTGTGGCAGAAAGAGCATTTTGATCTGGTGCAAAGCCACGAGCGCATTCCCGGCTGCGACATCTACCGCGCCGGCGACGGCGTACACCGCCGCTGGCTGCTGCAACGCGCGCGTCTGCTGCCGGAATGGCGCCGCAAATGGCTGTTCTCCAACCGTTATCACCGCTATGTGATGTGCGCCGAACGCGCCATGTATGCCGCACCGGAGCTGAAAGCCGTCATCTGCAACGCCGAGATGATCAAGCAGGAAATCATCGCAGACTTTGGCGTGCCCGCCGAAAAAATCACGGTGATCTATAACGCCATCGATAATCAAAAGTTCCCGCCCGCCGACGAGGCCCTGCGCCAACGTCTGCGCGAGCAGTATCAGATCCCGCAACAGGCGCACTGCCTGATCTTCGTCGGTTCCGGCTTTGAGCGCAAAGGGCTGTCGGCCGCCATCCGAGCCGTGGCGGCGACCGACAGCCACCTGTTGGTGGTCGGCAAAGACAAGGCCGAAAAACGCTACCGGGCGCTGGCACAGTCGCTGGGCTGCAGCGATCGGGTTCACTTTATGGGCGTGCAGAAGCAGACCTTGCCGTTTTATCAGGCCGCAGATGCGCTGCTGCTGCCGACGCTGTACGATCCGTTCCCGAATGTGATTCTGGAAGCGATGTCGTGCGGCCTGCCGGTTATCACCAGCACCACCTGCGGCGGCGCCGAGTTTATCACCCCCGGCCAGAACGGCTTCGTGACCGACGCGCTCGACGTACCGGCCATCACGGAGGCCATTCGGGCACTGCCGCGCCAGGCGCTGGGATCATCCATGGGCGAAGCGGCAAGACTGCGTATTATGCCGGCTACGCCGGCGCATCTGTCCGAACAGCTTATTTCCCTCTATAACCGGTTACTGGATTAGCTATGCGTATTCTGATGATCATCGACGGCCTGCCGGGAGGCGGCGCGGAAAAAGTGGTGCTGACCCTGTGCCAGGGCATGCAGCAACAGGGGCATGACGTCAGTCTGATCTCGCTGCGCGACGTCTGCAATTACCCTATCCCGCCGGGCATTGATTATCAGGTGGTGGCCGATCGCAGCCGCGCCCCCTGGCGCAAGCTGACCGAGCTGTCGCGCCGCGCCGGCGCGCTGGATCTGGCGATAGCCGAACACGAGCGCCAACACGGCGCGTTCGATCTGGTGTTCTCCAACCTGCATAAAACCGATCGCATCGTCAGCCGCAGCAAGCGGTTGGCCGCGGATCGCCTGTGGTTCTGCATTCACGGCATTCTCTCCACCTCCTACCTCGGCCACCGCAAGGGCCTGGATCGCTGGCTGAAGCAACGCAAAATCGCCAACGTTTACCAGGGGAGAAATATCGTCGCCGTTTCACGGGCGGTCGGCGACGATCTGCAGCAGAACTTGCCGATCCGCCCGCGCCGGCTGGCGGTCATCAACAACCCGTTCGATATCGACGCCATCCAGCAACAGGCGGCAGCGCCTTGCGAACTGGCCGGCCAGGACTATCTGGTGCACGTCGGCCGCTTTCACGCCACCAAGCGGCATGATCGCCTGCTGAAAGCCTATGCGCACTCCGGCATTCAGGCGCCGCTGGCCTTGATCGGCGCCGGGGACGACGCCAGAGTCGCCGAGGTCAAACGTCTGGCAACAGACCTGGGCATCGCAGAGCGCGTGCTGTTTCTCGGTTTCCAGGCTAATCCCTACCCGTTTATTCGCCATGCCTCGCTGCTGGTGCTCAGCTCCGACAGCGAAGGGTTTGGCAACGTGCTGGTAGAATCGCTGCTGTGCGGCACACCGGTGGTCAGCACCCGTTGTCCGGGTGGCCCTGCGGAAATTCTGGAAAAAGCCGGCATGGCTAACGCGCTGGCGGAATTAAACGAAGCGTCGCTGGCAGAAAAAATGGCGGAGATTTACGCCAATCCGCCGCAGATAAATCAACAGCAATTGCTGAGCTATGGGCTTGAGCCTATTTGCCGTCAATATATTGAGCTGAAAGAAAAATAATAGAGAAAATAAATAAGGCAGGGGATAGCTGCCTTATTTTCTTCGTTAGCTGAGCGCCTGCATTTTCTGCCAAACCTCATCGACAGAAACATCTTCACAGTGCCCCGACTCACTCTGCAAAATATGATGACGGCCGGTCCATGGATGCCAGGAGGCTTTATCGGTATCGCCAAAGAACACCACCATGTCCTTATTCAACGCGGCGGCAAGATGCATCTGCCCACCGTCGCTGCACAGCACCCGGTCGCATAAATCAAACCCGCCCAACAGCTCACGCACCGACGCCGTCGGATAAAGCGCGACGCGTTCGTTTTGACACAGCGCCAGCAGCTGTTCGGCGCGCTGCTGGTCGCCGATGTCGTCCGGCGCCAGCGTGCCCTGCGGCGACCAGAAGATCAGCACGCCGGTGTGGGGATCGGCAACCAGACGGTTGATGATTTCGGCATAGCGTTCAACCGGCCAACGCCTTTTCGGGCTGCGGCTGCTGATATGCACGGCGCATACCCGTTCGACCGGTGGCAAACGCTCTAGCAACCGTTGCGCCGCCAATTGCCGCTCTTCAGGCGTCAGAAACACCCGCACCGGCGGGATCGGAATGGATTGATCGGTTATCGCCGATAAATAGCTGTAGGTATGTTCGACCTGATGTTGACCGCGGAAATCGTCCTTGCGGAACGGGCGATGAATATCTTTCGTGCCCAAATCGGCGCCGATGATATGGGTGGCGCCGGCCATTTTCGCTAAACGCAAACTGTATTTGCAAGGCACCGGGTTGGCCAGAATGACCGCATCGAATTTTATTTTGCGCAGCTTCAGGAAGATCATCAGACGCTCGAAATAAACGCCCAGCGTGGTCTCATTTTTCGCCTTGTGCTTGGCCTTTTTATAGACAAAGACTTTCTCGAGATGAGGGTTGTTTTTAACGACGTCCTGGCTGACTTTATTGATCAGCAGATAAACTTTTGCGTCCGGATAGGCAATTTTCACCCCTTCAATCAAGGGCGTGGTGCAAACAAGATCGCCGATGTTATCGCGGCGAATAATTAAAATATTCTTCATTCCGAGCCTGTCGGCGAAATCGCTCGCCGGTTGTCTGAAACTGACACCCAAGGTTACCAAATTAGCGCCTTTCCCTTCCAGTTATGGTACTATTCCGAATAACCCATATAAATGAAATTGATAGAATGTTGCTGCGTTTATATCAGGTACTACTCTACCTCATCCAACCCCTGATCTGGCTCCGCTTACTGCTGCGCAGCCGCAAAGCTCCAGCCTACCGTAAACGCTGGGCGGAACGCTATGGCTTCTGCGCCGGGAAAGTCGTGCCAGGCGGCATCATGCTGCATTCCGTCTCCGTCGGCGAAACGCTGGCGGCCATCCCGCTGGTGCGGGCGCTGCGCCATCGTTACCCCGCTTTGCCGATAACTGTGACCACAATGACCCCAACAGGTTCAGAACGCGTCCAGTCCGCTTTCGGCAAAGACGTGCATCATGTCTATCTGCCCTACGATCTGCCCGGCTCCATGAACCGCTTCCTCGATCAGGTGAATCCCAAGCTGGTGATCATCATGGAAACCGAGCTGTGGCCCAACCTGATCAACGCGCTGCATCAGCGGCAGATCCCCCTGGTGATCGCCAATGCGCGCCTGTCGGCCCGCTCCGCCGCCGGCTATAAGAAAATTGGCGGGTTCATGCGCGATATGCTGCGCCGCATTACGCTGATCGCCGCACAGAACCAGGAAGACGGCGATCGGTTTATCGAACTGGGCCTGAAGCGCTCGCAGCTGGCCGTGACCGGCAGCCTGAAATTCGATATCTCCGTCACCCCGGAGCTGGCCGCCCGCGCCGTT
The DNA here is from genome assembly GCF_057808395.1 of Serratia sp. TSO36. Classification (NCBI taxonomy): domain Bacteria; kingdom Pseudomonadati; phylum Pseudomonadota; class Gammaproteobacteria; order Enterobacterales; family Yersiniaceae; genus Serratia; species Serratia sp. TSO36. The sequence continues at coordinate 75,176 of NZ_JBJZOU010000029.1, forward strand.
ACGCTGCGCCGCCAATGGGCGCCGCGCCGCCCGGTGTGGATCGCCACCAGTACCCATGACGGGGAAGAAACCATCCTGCTGGAAGCGCACCGCAAACTGCTGGAAAAACACCCCGATCTGCTGCTGATCCTGGTGCCGCGTCACCCGGAGCGTTTTCCGACCGCCAAGGAGCTGGTGCAGAAAGCCGGCTTCAGCTACACCCTGCGCAGCAGCGGCGAAATTCCGTCCGGCAGCACCCAGGTGGTGATCGGCGATACCATGGGCGAACTGATGCTGCTATACGGCATCGCCGATCTGGCCTTTGTCGGCGGCAGCCTGGTGGAACGCGGCGGTCACAACCCGCTGGAAGCCGCCGCGCACGCCATCCCGGTGCTGATGGGCCCGCATACCTTCAACTTTAAAGACATCTGCGCCAAGCTTTCGCAGGCCGAAGGCCTGATCACCGTGACCGATGTGGATTCGCTGGTGAAGGAAGTGGAAACCCTGTTAACCGACGAAGACTACCGCCGCTACTACGGCCGTCATGCGGTGGAAGTGCTGTATCAGAATCAGGGAGCGTTGCAGCGCCTGCTGCAGCTGCTGGAACCGCACCTGCCGCCCCGGAGCCACTGAATGAACAGCCGCAAAAGCCTGTCGGTGGTGATGATCGCCAAAAACGAAGCCGGGCTGTTGCCGGACTGTCTGCGCTCGGTCGAGTGGGCCGATGAAATCATCGTGCTGGACTCCGGCAGCGAGGACGACAGCGTCGCCATCGCCGAAAGCCTGGGCGCCAAAGTCTTCACGCACACCGACTGGCAAGGGTTCGGCAAGCAGCGTCAGTTGGCGCAAAGCTACGCCAGCCATGACTACGTTTTGATGATCGACGCCGACGAACGCGTCACGCCCGAGCTGCGGCAATCCATCGAACGGGTGTTGAACGCGCCGGACGACGACGCCGTCTACAGCTGTGCGCGGCGCAATCTGTTCCTTGGCCGCTTCATGCGCCACAGCGGCTGGTATCCCGACCGCGTCAACCGCCTGTACGCCAACCGACGCTATCGCTATAACGACGATCTGGTGCACGAATCGCTGAACATCGGCGGCGCCAAAGTGATCCCCCTCAGCGGCGATATGCTGCACCTGACCTGCCGCGATTTCTTCGCCTTTCAGCGCAAACAGCTGCGCTACGCCGAAGAGTGGGCAACGCAACGCCACCGGGCCGGCAAGCGTTGCGGCTATCTGTCTATCCTGACCCACACGCTCGGCGCCTTCGTCAAAACCTGGCTGCTGCGGGCCGGCTTCCTCGACGGTAAACAGGGGTTGCTGTTAGCGGTGGTCAACGCGCAATATACCTTCAATAAATATGCCGCATTATGGGCATTGGGCCGCAACTACTCAGAGAAGTGAATCATGACCAGCAAAGCCATCTATCCCGGGACCTTCGATCCCATGACCAACGGCCACCTGGATTTAGTGACGCGCGCGTCACTGATGTTCGATCACGTGATTCTGGCCATCGCCGCCAGCCCGAGCAAAAAGCCGCTGTTCAGCCTGGATGAGCGCGTGGCGTTGGCGACGCAGGTCACCTCGCATCTGGACAATGTGGAAGTGCTGGGCTTCAGCGAGCTGATGGCGCACTTCGCCGCTCACCAAAATGCCAATATCCTGGTACGCGGCCTGCGTGCGGTGTCTGACTTTGAATACGAATTGCAGCTGGCGAACATGAACCGCCATTTGATGCCGACGCTGGAAAGCGTGTTCCTGATGCCTTCCGAAGAGTGGTCGTTCATCTCCTCCTCACTGGTGAAGGAGGTCGCCCGTCACGGCGGCGATATCGCACCTTTCCTGCCTGACGTGGTCACCCAGGCGCTGATGGCGAAGCTCGCCGCCGAGTGATGCTCAGCGCTGGCAGCGACGGCAAAAGAAGGTGCTGCGCTGCCCGTGCTTGGCCGATTCGATCGGCGTACCGCACGCGCGGCAGGGTTCTCCCGCCCGCCCGTAAACCTGCAGCTCCTGCGCGAAATACCCCGGTTTGCCGTCAGACTGCAAAAAGTCGCGCAATGTCGTGCCGCCCTGCTCGATAGAGCGCTGCAACACCGCCTTGATGGTCTTCACCAGCAGTTCCGCTTCGGCTTTGCTCAACGATCCCGCCGGACGATCGGGCAGGATCCCGGCGCTGAACAGCGATTCGCTGGCGTAAATGTTACCGACCCCAACCACCAGCTTATTATCCATCAGCCACGGTTTGATCAGCGTGCGCTTATTACGTGATTTTTCATACAGGTAATCGCCGTTGAACGCTTCACTCAGCGGTTCCGGCCCCAGATGCGCCAACACGCTGCTGGCCGCCAGGTCTTCGCACCACAGCCAGGCGCCGAAACGGCGCGGATCGGTATAGCGCAGGATCATGCCGTTGCTGATCACCAGATCGACGTGGTCGTGTTTGCCGGCTTCGTCTTCGTTTTCCTCGCGCAGCATGCGTAGGCTGCCCGACATGCCCAAGTGCACGATAATCCAACCGTTCTCCAGCTCGATCAGCAGGTATTTGGCCCGGCGCTGCACGCTGAGCACCGGCCGATCGCTCAGCGTCAGGATCTGCTCGGAAACCGGCCAGCGCAGGCGCGCGTTGCGCACCACCGCATACTGAATGCTGTGGCCGACAAGATAAGGCTCTATACCGCGTCTGCTCGTCTCAACTTCCGGTAATTCAGGCATCTGGCTTCCCCTCCGACGTTTTCTACCCTTTATAAAACAAAAAACCCGGCCAAGGCCGGGTTTTTCATTAATCCACTAAAATTATTTAATTTTAGCTTCTTTGTATACTACGTGCTGACGGACAACTGGATCGAATTTCTTCAGTTCCAATTTTTCCGGCTTAGTACGCTTGTTCTTCGTGGTGGTATAGAAGTGACCAGTACCAGCAGAAGAAACCAGCTTGATCTTCTCGCGAACACCTTTAGCCATGATTCAGTTCCTTAATACTTCTCACCACGGGCACGCAGATCGGCCAGAACCGTCTCAATACCCTTCTTATCGATAACACGCATACCTTTAGCAGATACACGCAGAGTTACAAAGCGCTTCTCAGCCTCAACCCAAAAACGGTGTGAGTGCAGGTTAGGCAGAAAACGGCGTTTGGTCGCGTTCATTGCGTGGGAACGGTTGTTACCGCTCACCGGGCGCTTGCCAGTAACTTGGCAGACTCGGGACATGTCTATTCTCCAAAAATCAAATCAGCTCGAGCTTCGTATAGGGTATGGCCGCCTCGTCAGGCTTTTAGAGCCCATCTCAGCAAACTTCATACTGAGGAGACTCTCGTCATCAGGTAGAAACCACACATCAGGTCAGAAACCTGCTGAGATAGGCTCTTGCGCCAAACCCAAGATTCTCAAAGGTGGCGTAGTATACGCTCTGAAGCGTAAGTGCTCAAGTCCCGAACAGCTAAAGATCCCACAAGGATCGCGAAAAAATCGCTTAAAGCCATCCGCGCTCGGCAAAAGAGACGCATTCACCCCGACCGATCACCAAATGATCAAGCACTCGGATCTCCAATAACTGACAGGCTTTCACCACCTGTTCCGTTATCAAGCGGTCGGCATGACTGGGTTCAGCCTTACCCGAAGGGTGATTATGCGCGAGAATCAGCGCGGCGGCATTAGCCTTCAACGCTTCGCGCACAATTTCTCTCGGGTAGACGACGACGCTGCTGATGGTACCAGCAAACATCTCCTGATGGCGAATAACCCGGTGCTGATTGTCTAAAAACAATACCAAAAAGACCTCCCGCTCGCGATGCGCCAGCAGGCTTTGCAGATAATGCTGAGTGACGCGCGGATTGAGCATGGCATTTTCCTGCGACAAATGGCTGGAAAAGAAGCGCAGCGCCAGCTCGGCAATCGCCTGCAGCTGCGTATAGCTGGCGTCCCCCAGGCCTTTTTGGCTGCAAAAAGCCTGATGATCGGCCGACATCAGGTGATAAAGCGAGCCGAACCGGCGCAGCAGCTGCTCCGCCAGCTGCATCACGTGCACGCCGGGCAACCCGGTGCGCAAGAAAATGGCCAACAGCTCTGCGTCGGATAGCGCCGCCGCCCCCTGCATCAACAGCTTTTCACGCGGTGCCAGCGCGCCCGGCCAGCACGCCACAATCGGGTTGCTCATCGTGTTCCTCCCTGAAAGGGCTACAGCATGCCATGTGCCGGCCGGCGCGTTCGACAGGTGTTTGATAACATTGCGAAGTGTTTCGCAAAGCACAATGTAACGCCCTGCAGCCATTGCGGAATCGCTCACCTGAACGGCGGATATGCTAAAATGGCGCATCTTTCGGCTTTCAATCGGACAATGATGATGACGGGACTTTCCGGCAAACATATTGTGCTTGGCATCAGCGGCGGCATCGCCGCTTACAAATGCCCAGAGCTGGTGCGCCGCCTGCGCGACAGGGGCACGGAAGTGCGCGTGGTGATGACCCACGCCGCCAAGGCGTTCATTACGCCACTGACGCTGCAGGCCGTTTCCGGCTACCCGGTGTCCGACGATCTGTTGGATCCCGCCGCCGAAGCCGCCATGGGCCACATCGAACTGGGCAAGTGGGCGGATCTGGTTATTCTGGCGCCGGCGACCGCCGATCTGCTGGCGCGCGTCGCCGCCGGCATGGCCAACGATCTGCTGACCACAGTCTGCCTGGCGACCGATGCCCCCATCGCCGCCGCGCCCGCCATGAACCAGCAGATGTATCGCGCCGCCGCCACGCAGGCCAACCTGCAAACGCTGCAGGCGCGCGGCATGCTGCTTTGGGGGCCGGACAGCGGCAGCCAGGCCTGCGGCGACGTCGGCCCGGGCCGCATGTTGGATCCGCTGGACATCGTCGACCTGGCGAACGCGCATTTTTCCGCCCCGCAGGATCTGCAACATTTGCAGGTTATGATCACCGCCGGCCCGACGCGTGAAGCGCTGGATCCGGTGCGTTTCATCAGCAACCACAGCTCCGGCAAAATGGGCTTCGCCATCGCCCGCGCCGCCGCCGCCCGCGGCGCACAGGTGACGCTGATCGCCGGGCCGGTCAACCTGCCGACGCCGCCATCGGTCACCCGAGTGGACGTCACCAGCGCGCTGGAGATGGAGCAGGCGGTGCAACAGCGCGCCGCGCAGCAGCAGATTTTCATCTCCTGCGCCGCCGTGGCCGACTACCGCCCCGAGCGGATCGCCGATGAAAAAATAAAAAAACAGGGTGATGAAATCATCCTCAAGATGGTAAAAAACCCCGACATCGTCGCCGGCGTGGCGGCGATGACCAAAAATCGACCGTTTGTCGTGGGGTTTGCCGCCGAAACCCAGAATGTGGAAGAATACGCGCGGCAAAAACTGGCGCGTAAGAAGCTGGATTTGATTTGCGCTAACGATGTATCGCTTGCAGAGCACGGGTTCAACAGCGACACCAATGCCCTGCACCTTTTTTGGCAGGATGGAGAGAAACGCCTGGCGCTGAGCGACAAGGCACTCCTTGGCCAACGTTTAATAGACGAGATAGTCAGCCGTTATGATGAAAAAAATCGACGTTAAGATCCTCGACCCGCGCATCGGTCAGGATTTCCCGCTACCGACCTACGCCACCCCGGGCTCCGCCGGTCTCGACCTGCGCGCCTGCCTGGACAGCGCGGTAGAGCTGGCGCCGGGTGAAACCACGCTGCTGCCTACCGGCCTCGCGATCCATATCGCCGACGCAAGCCTGGCGGCGGTGATCCTGCCGCGCTCAGGCCTGGGCCATAAGCACGGCGTCGTGTTGGGCAACCTGGTCGGCCTGATCGACTCCGATTATCAGGGCCAGCTGATGGTGTCCGTTTGGAACCGCGGCCAGAAGCACTTCACCATAGAGCCGGGTGAACGCATCGCGCAGATGGTCTTCGTGCCGGTGGTGCAGGCAGAATTCAACCTGGTGGAAGAATTCGACGGCAGCGAGCGCGGCGAAGGCGGCTTCGGCCACTCGGGGCGCCACTAAGCGCCACCCAAGGCACGAGGGCCGGCAGGGAAACGTCGCCTGAACCTTGCCTTTCCGGGGAGAAGGATGTCTCTGCGGCAAGGTTTTACCGCGACAATTGCAGCGCACACCAGGCAGCGCGGAAAAGGCCGTTAAGGCCGCTGACCCCAGCATCGTAAAAAAGCTATCACATAAGCCGCACAGAGCCTGCTCTGCAGCGGCCGGTGCACGGGTTTCCGTCAGTTAAGTTTTAGCAAGGGTCTAATCAGACATGGCAGAAAAAGAAAATACGAAAAGGAATCGGCGCGAGGAAATATTGCAGGCGTTAGCCCAGATGCTGGAGTCCAGCGACGGCAGCCAACGCATCACCACCGCCAAGCTCGCCGCGAACGTGGGTGTTTCTGAAGCTGCGCTGTACCGGCATTTCCCCAGCAAGACACGGATGTTCGACAGCCTGATCGAGTTTATCGAAGACAGCCTGATCACCCGCATCAACCTGATCTTGCAGGACGAGAAAGAGACGTTTAATCGTCTGCGCCTGATTTTACTGCTGATTCTGGGCTTTGCGGAACGCAACCCGGGGCTGACGCGCATCATGACCGGCCACGCGCTGATGTTTGAACAGGATCGCCTGCAGGGCCGCATCAACCAGCTGTTCGAACGCATCGAGGCGCAGCTGCGACAGGTGCTGAAAGAGCGCAAATTGCGCGAAGGCAAAGGCTTTATCGTCGATGAAACGCTGCTGGCCAGCCAGCTGCTGGCCTTCTGCGAAGGCATGTTGTCGCGCTATGTGCGTTCGGAATTCCGCTATCGCCCAACGCAGGAATTCGACGCCCGCTGGCCGCTGTTGGCGGCCCAGCTGCAATAAAGATAACGCCGGGCATGCCCGGCGTTTTTACTTACACCCCGTACTGCTCACGGTAAGCGCGCACCGCCGCCAGGTGGTCCGCCATTTCCGGCTTCTCTTCCAGATAGGCGATCAGGTCCTTCAGCGTCACGATCGAAATCACCTTGCAGTGATAGTCGCGTTCCACTTCCTGAATGGCGGAGATATCTGCGCGGCCGCGTTCCTGACGGTCGAGGGAAATCAGCACGCCCGCCAGCGAAGCGCCGCTGGCGCCGATGATTTCCATCGACTCGCGGATCGCGGTGCCGGCGGTGATCACATCATCCACCAACATCACGCGCCCCTGCAGCGGGCTGCCTACCAGCGAACCGCCTTCGCCGTGGGTCTTGGCTTCCTTGCGGTTAAAGCAGTAAGGCACGTCGCGCTCATGGTGTTCCGCCAACGCCACCGCCGTAGTGGTGGCGATAGGAATGCCTTTATAGGCCGGGCCAAACAGCAGGTCGAAATCGATGCCGGAGTCCATCAGAGCTTCGGCGTAGAAGCGCCCCAACAGCGCAAGATCGCGCCCGGTATTAAACAGGCCGGCGTTGAAGAAATACGGGCTGGTGCGGCCGGACTTCAGGGTGAACTCGCCGAATTTCAATACCTGCTTGTTAAGCGCGAACTCGATAAACTGGCGCTGATAGGCTTTCATTACTGCTTCTCCTCGTCTGAATCTGCTTGGGTCTTGTCATTACTGCCGCCCGATCGCCGGGCATAAAAAAGGCGACTTCTCAGTCGCCTTAAAAAATCAGTCCGCCAGCGCCGCTTTCTGCGCCTGGAAGATGGTTTCGATGCCCCCTCGGGCCAGCGCCAATAGCGCCAACAGCTCATCGTGGCTGAACGGCTCGCCTTCGGCGGTGCCCTGCACCTCAATCATGCGGCCATCTTCCATCATCACCACGTTCATGTCGGTTTCCGCCGCGGAGTCCTCCACATACTCCAGATCGCACAGCGCTTCGCCATTGACGATGCCGACGGAAACCGCCGCCACCATGCCCTTCATCGGGTTGGCTTTCAGCTTGCCGTTGGCCACCAGCGTGTTCAACGCATCGGCCAGCGCCACGCAGGCGCCGGAGATCGAGGCAGTTCGGGTACCGCCGTCGGCCTGCAGTACGTCGCAGTCGAGGGTGATGGTGAATTCACCGAGCTTTTTCAGGTCTACCGCGGCGCGCAGCGAGCGGGCGATCAGGCGCTGGATCTCCAGCGTGCGGCCACCCTGTTTGCCTTTGGCGGCTTCACGAGCGTTGCGGCTGTGGGTGGAGCGCGGCAGCATGCCGTACTCGGCGGTGATCCAACCTTGCCCCTGGCCTTTCAGGAAGCGCGGAACGCCCTCTTCTACCGTGGCGGTGCACAAGACTTTGGTATCGCCAAACTCAACCAGCACTGAACCTTCAGCGTGTTTGGTATAGTGACGGGTCAGTGTCAGGGGGCGAACTTGCTGTGGTGCTCTGCCTGCAGGACGCATGGGCTCTCTCCGGCTTCAAATCAACTATTGGCTGCGCATTATACGGGCTTCGTGACGTAATGCCTATCCTGCCCGCAGCCGCGACGCTATAATCGCCCCATCTTTTCCTATTACGGGTACGCATCAATGATCCGCAGCATGACCGCCTACGCCCGGCGTGAAATCAAGGGTGAATGGGGCAGCGCAGCCTGGGAGCTGCGTTCCGTTAACCAGCGCTACTTAGAAACCTACATCCGCCTGCCGGAACAATTCCGCAGCCTGGAGCCGGTGATCCGTGAACGTATCCGTGGCCGCCTGACCCGCGGCAAAGTCGAATGCAACCTGCGTTTCGAGCTGGATCCAAGCGCGCAAAGCTCGCTGATCCTGAACGAAAAACTGGCCAAACAGCTGGTCGAAGCCGCCAACTGGGTGAAAATGCAGAGCGACGAAGGTGAAATCAACCCGATCGACGTGCTGCGCTGGCCGGGCGTGATGTCCGCGCAGGAGCAGGATCTGGACGCCATCAGCGCCGAGCTGATGCAGGCGCTGGACGGCGCGCTGGATGACTTTATCGTCGCACGCGAAAGCGAAGGTGCCGCGCTGAAAACGCTGATCGAACAGCGCCTCGACGGCGTCAGCGCCGAAGTGGTCAAAGTGCGCGCCCAGATGCCGAACATCCTGCAATGGCAGCGCGAGCGCTTGGTCAGCAAGTTGGAAGAAGCCCAGGTACAGCTGGAAAACACCCGCCTGGAGCAGGAGCTGCTGCTGATGGCGCAGCGCATCGACGTCGCCGAAGAGCTGGACCGTCTGGAAGCGCACGTGAAAGAGACGCACAACATCCTGAAGAAGAAAGAAGCCGTCGGCCGCCGCCTCGACTTTATGATGCAGGAGTTCAACCGCGAATCGAACACCCTGGCCTCCAAGTCGATCAATGCCGACGTCACCGCTTCCGCCATCGAGCTGAAAGTGCTGATCGAGCAAATGCGCGAGCAGATTCAGAACATCGAGTGATCCTGCCCCACATGCCATCAAGCCCGCGCCAAGCGGGCTTTTTTATGGCTGCAGATCAGCGATGGGCGGCCGCCTGCTCTTCATCAATCAGCCCCATTTTCTGCAGCTGCACCGCAATGCTCCAGGTTGAGCGCTCGAACTCATCGCTCAGCGCTTCCAGCGTCGCCCCGGCCGCATGGCTCTCACGCAGCCGCAGTTTTTCTTCTTCCGGCCAGGGGAAGTAGGCATTGGCCAGCCGGCCCTCGGCCAGATTCTTCTGCCGCTTCTCCTCCGGCGTTAGCCGGGCTTTTTTCTGCAGTTCGGCTTCACCGTCGAACTCGTTGGCCAACGCGAACAGCAGGCGGATAGCCTCCGGCGCACAGGCCGCCGAAGCCGGTCTCAACAGCTCGCCGGTGTCGGGATTAACGCCGTTGGCCAGCGCCCTGAGCAACGTGCCGGTATTCATCGTTCGCCTCCTTGTCCGAGAAAATACGCGCCGGTCGTGGCGCCTTGTTCAGGCATTTTTCTTTGCCTCTCTCGAGAAAACCACACTTTACGCCATGAAAAAGCGCCAGTTGCGAGCCAGATTCCAGGCGTTTGCACGCGAGTGACGGCGATTGCATCAGGTTGCGAGCCGGAAGGCCTCTGGGCAACCGGCTCACCGGGAAGCTTATGAAAAACTGCCGAGCAGCGCGTGCGGATGACAATCGGCAAGATATCCCGCACGCCATAAGTATTTTGTTCTAATTATCACGCAAGGTAATGAAAGGACGGCGATGCTGTGGCTAAATGTGTTTTTTCTCTGCCCGTGAACCGTACGGACCGTTTATGCCACAAATTCTGCAATTTATTATGGCTCTGGTGGTGATCATCGCCCTGGCGCTGCTGGTCAGCAATAATCGCAAGAAAATCCGCCTGCGCTATATCATCCAGCTGCTGGTGATCGAAGGCGCGCTGGCCTATTTCTTCCTGCACTCCGCCAGCGGGCTCAGCGTGATCAAACACGTCGCCGGCTTCTTCGACACCCTGCTCGCCTACGCCGCCCAAGGATCGGAGTTCGTGTTCGGCGGCATGAGCAAGGATGGTCTGGCATTCATCTTCCTCGGCGTTTTGTGCCCTATCATCTTTATTTCCGCCCTGATCGGCATTTTGCAGCATTTCCGCATCCTGCCGCTGATCATTCGCCTGGTCGGCACCTTGCTGTCCAAGGTCAACGGCATGGGCAAGCTGGAATCGTTCAACGCCGTCAGCACGCTGGTGCTGGGGCAGTCGGAGAACTTCATCGCCTATAAAGGCATCATCGGCGATATCTCGCCGCGCCGCATGTACACCATGGCCGCGACCGCCATGTCGACGGTATCGCTCTCCATCGTCGGCGCCTACATGTCGATGATCGACGCGCAGTACGTGGTGGCGGCATTGATCCTTAACATGTTCAGCACCTTCATCATTCTGTCGATCATCAACCCGTATCAGGTCGAAGACGAGCCGGAGCTGAAGCTGAACAAACTGCATGAAGATCAGAGCTTCTTCGAAATGTTGGGCGAATACATTCTGGCCGGCTTCAAGATTGCGATGATCATCGCGGCGATGCTGATCGGCTTTATCGCGCTGATCTCCGCCGTCAATGCGTTGTTCTCCGCGGTGCTCGGCATCAGCTTCCAGCAGATCCTCGGCTATGTGTTCTATCCGCTGGCCTGGCTGATCGGTATCCCGGCGGAAGAGGCTCTGAAGGCGGGCAGCATCATGGCGACCAAACTGGTGGCCAACGAATTCGTGGCGATGATTGAGCTGAAGAAAATCGCGGCGGAGCTGTCGCCGCGCGGGCTGGGCATTCTGTCGGTGTTCCTGGTGTCGTTCGCCAACTTCGCCTCCATCGGCATCGTCGCCGGCGCCATCAAGGGACTGAACGAGCAGCAAGGCAACGTGGTTTCCCGTTTTGGCCTGAAGCTGGTTTACGGCTCGACGCTGGTGAGCCTGCTGTCGGCGGCCATCGCCGGCCTGGTGCTGTAATCCCCACTCCCGGCCGCAGGGCCGGGAGTTCGCTTTAAAACGCCACGCACACCGGCGCATCCACCCGCATTACCGAATCCTGCGCAAACTGCTGCTTGTAGCCGCTGCGCAGCGCCTCGATATTCGCCTCGCTCTCTTTGCCCGGCGCATGGATCAGCAGCAGCGCCTTGCTGTTCTCGCGCGCCAGCTTGCCATCGTGGCCCAGCCACTGCCCTTTGGCATCAAAGACCGTCAGCCCGTCTTTAAAGCGCGGCGTCACCTGGCTATCGACGAAGGTTTGCCACTCGGCGGCGGTGATCGCCGGCCCCGCCGGGCGATTCAGGCCGAAGTAGAGCGTTGTCTGCACCAGCGGATCGCCGGTGCGGCAAGCCGGGGCGGGTGGCACAGCCTGGTGGCCTGGCGCCACGCAGCCGCTCAGCAGCAGGGCGGCCACCACGGCGCCGGCGGCCAATCTCGGGGAGTTTTTCATCTGCAGTCTCGGTTTATCGGTTGAAGGATTCGCTGCAAAAAGCATAGTCAGCGATGGAAACCAGCGCGAAATTTCTAATGCTTTCATCAACAGCCAGATGTTAAAAAAGGCTGGTTATCGGCAATAAAAACGGAGTTTGGATTAGCTAAATTAATCCGAAACGCCATCGGTGAAAAAAACTCAGTGGCGCGCGCCATCGGCGGCGATTACCCTGCCGGCCATCATTCTGACGCAAGTACGCTGTGAATCCCTTATGTTACTGAGCATCCTTTATATCATCGGCATCACCGCCGAAGCCATGACCGGCGCGCTGGCGGCCGGCCGCCGCCAAATGGACATGTTCGGCGTGATCATCATCGCTTCGGTCACGGCGATCGGCGGCGGGTCGGTGCGCGATATGCTGCTCGGGCATTTTCCATTGGGCTGGGTCAAACACCCGGAATACATCGTCATCGTCGCGATAGCGGCGATCGTCACCACCTGGGTGGCTCCCCTGATGCGCCATTTGCGCCGCCTGTTCCTGGTGCTCGACGCCGTCGGCCTGATCGTCTTCTCCATCATCGGCGCGCAGGTGGCCCTGGATATGGGACACAGCGCCATTATCGCCGCCATCGCCGCGGTGATCACCGGCGTCTTCGGCGGGGTGCTGCGCGACATGTTCTGCAACCGCATCCCGCTGGTTTTCCAGAAGGAGATCTACGCCGGCATCTCCTTCAGCGCCGCCTGGCTGTATATCGGCCTGCAGCACCTCAGCCTGCCGCACAATCTGGTGGTGATCCTCACGCTGGTCGCCGGCCTGAGCGCACGCCTGATCGCCCTGCGCTTCCGCCTCGGCCTGCCGGTGTTCAACTACCAGCATCCGGATCACTGATCTCGGGGCGGCAACGCGCCGCCGCCGAGGCCAAAACTGCAGAAATGTTGCCCTTCGACGCGCAAATTCGCTCATTCGCCGCTTTTTCCGCGCAAAGCCTCGGGCAAAATGCGAGCTAACGCTGCACCCGGCGCGTTAGCCGTGTATACTGTGCGGAGAAAATACACATCCGCTGTTATTGGCATATCAACCGTTATCAACGAACATCATCATGGCTCAAGGCACGCTTTATATTGTCTCTGCTCCCAGTGGCGCAGGTAAATCAAGTCTGATTCAGGCTTTGTTAAAGACGCAACCGCTGTACGACACGCAGGTTTCGGTTTCGCACACCACGCGCGACAGCCGCCCGGGTGAAAATCACGGCGAGCACTATTTCTTCGTCTCGAAAGACGAATTCCGCCGGATGATCGAGCAGGACGCGTTTCTTGAGCACGCCGAAGTGTTCGGCAACTATTACGGCACCTCGCGCGCCGCCATCGAACAAGTATTGTCGACCGGCGTGGACGTGTTTCTGGATATCGACTGGCAGGGCGCGCAGCAAATCCGCGCCAAAATGCCGCAAGCGCGCAGCATCTTCATTTTGCCGCCGTCGAAGGAAGAACTGGGTCGCCGCCTGCGCGGGCGCGGGCAGGATTCCGAAGAGGTGATCGCCAAGCGCATGGCTCAGGCCGTGGCGGAAATGACGCATTACGCGGAGTACGATTACCTGATCGTGAACGATGATTTCGATCTGGCGCTGTCCGATCTGAAGACCATCATTCGCGCCGAACGCCTGCGTTTGGGCCGCCAGTTGCTGCGGCATGACGCTTTAATCAGCAAACTATTGGCAGACTGAAGGCAGTTTCAGTATCATGCCCAGTCTTTTCGTCACCTGTGGAGTAGCACAAATATGGCACGCGTAACTGTTCAAGACGCTGTAGAGAAAATTGGTAACCGTTTTGACCTGGTGTTGGTCGCTGCTCGTCGGGCGCGTCAGATCCAGACCGGCGGCAAAGATGCACTGGTTCCGGAAGAGAACGACAAGTACACCGTTATCGCCCTGCGCGAAATCGAAGAAGGCCTGATCACCAGCCAGATCCTCGACGTGCGTGAGCGCCAGGAACAGCAAGAGCAGGAAGCCGCAGAGATTCAAGCGGTTACCGCGATTGCTGAAGGTCGTCGTTAATTAGACTGCGAGTCCGCCTTGTACCTGTTTGAAAGCCTGAATCTGCTGATTCAACGTTACCTGCCCGAGGAGCAGATTAAGCGCCTCAAACAGGCATACCTCGTCGCGCGCGACGCGCACGAGGGCCAGACACGCTCCAGCGGTGAGCCTTACATTACTCACCCGGTCGCCGTGGCCTGCATCCTGGCGGAAATGCGTCTCGATCACGAGACGCTGATGGCGGCATTGCTGCACGACGTCATCGAAGACACCCCAGCCACCTATCAAGATATGGAACAGCTGTTCGGCAAGAGCGTCGCCGAACTGGTTGAGGGCGTCTCCAAGCTCGACAAGCTGAAGTTCCAGGACAAGAAAGAAGCGCAGGCGGAAAACTTCCGCAAGATGATCATGGCGATGGTGCAGGATATCCGCGTCGTGCTGATCAAGCTGGCCGACCGTACGCACAACATGCGCACCCTCGGTTCGCTGCGCCCCGACAAACGCCGGCGCATCGCGCGTGAAACCCTGGAAATCTACAGCCCGCTCGCCCACCGTCTGGGTATTCATCACCTGAAGACCGAGCTGGAAGAGCTGGGCTTCGAGGCGCTGTACCCGAACCGTTATCGCGTGATCAAGGAAGTGGTGAAAGCCGCACGCGGCAACCGCAAAGAGATGATTCAAAAAATCCTCTCCGAGATCGAAGGGCGACTGACCGAAGCCGGCATCGCCTGCCGCGTCAGCGGGCGGGAAAAACACCTCTACTCCATCTACCTCAAGATGCATCTCAAAGAACAGCGTTTCCATTCCATCATGGATATCTACGCGTTCCGGGTGATCGTGAAAGAGGTCGATACCTGCTACCGCGTGCTCGGCCAGGTGCACAGCCTGTACAAACCGCGCCCGGGGCGAGTGAAAGATTACATCGCCATTCCCAAGGCCAACGGCTATCAATCGCTGCATACCTCGCTGATCGGCCCGCACGGCGTGCCGGTCGAAGTGCAGATCCGCACCGAAGACATGGACCAGATGGCTGAGATGGGGGTAGCCGCGCACTGGGCTTACAAGGAAAGAGAACAGGGCGAAACCGGCACCACGGCGCAGATCCGCGCCCAGCGCTGGATGCAGAGCCTGCTGGAACTGCAGCAAAGCGCCGGTAGTTCGTTTGAGTTTATCGAGAGCGTCAAATCCGATCTGTTCCCGGATGAGATTTACGTTTTCACCCCGGAAGGCCGCATCGTCGAGCTGCCCGCCGGCGCCACGCCGGTCGATTTCGCCTATGCGGTGCATACCGATATCGGCCATGCCTGCGTCGGCGCGCGCGTCGATCGTCAGCCGTACCCGCTGTCGCAGTCGCTGACCAGCGGCCAGACCGTCGAGATCATCACCGCGCCGGGCGCGCGGCCCAACGCCGCCTGGCTGAACTTCGTGGTCAGCTCGAAAGCGCGCGCCAAAATTCGCCAGATGCTGAAGAACCTCAAGCGCGACGACTCCGTCGGCCTCGGCCGCCGTCTGCTCAACCACGCGCTGGGCGGCAGCCGCAAGCTGGCCGAAATCCCGCCGGAAAACATTCAGCACGAGCTGGATCGTATGAAGCTGGCGACGCTGGACGATCTGCTGGCGGAAATCGGCCTCGGCAACGCCATGAGCGTGGTGGTGGCGAAGAACCTGCAGGGCGATCAGTCCAGCCTGGGCGCATCCTCCGGCGTGCGCAACCTGGCCATCAAGGGCGCCGACGGGGTGTTGATCACCTTCGCCAAGTGCTGCCGCCCGATTCCGGGCGATCCGATTATCGCTCACGTCAGCCCGGGCAAAGGGCTGGTGATCCACCATGAGTCCTGCCGCAATATTCGCGGCTATCAGAAAGAGCCTGAGAAGTTCATGGCGGTCGAGTGGGATAAAGAGACCGAGCAGGAGTTCATCGCCGAGATCAAGGTGGATATGTTCAACCACCAGGGCGCGCTGGCCAACCTGACGGCGGCGATCAACGCGGCCGAGTCCAATATTCAGAGCCTGAACACCGAAGAGAAAGACGGTCGGGTTTATAGCGCCTTTATCCGCTTGACCACCCGCGATCGCATCCATTTGGCAAACATTATGCGTAAAATCCGTATCATGCCGGATGTGATCAAAGTTAACCGCAACCGAAACTAGCGCTTATGAGTCCTGAACGCTATGCGCGGATTTGTGAAATGCTCGCGACCCGGCAGCCGGATTTGACGGTCTGCCTGGAGCAAGTGCACAAGCCGCATAACGTCTCCGCCATTATCCGCACCGCCGACGCCGTCGGCGTGCATCAGGTCCACGCCGTGTGGCCCACCACCCGCATGCGCACCCTGGTTTCCTCCGCCGCCGGCAGCAACAGCTGGGTCAGCGTCAAAACCCATCGCACCATCGGCGACGCGGTCGGTCATCTGAAAGCGCAGGGCATGCAAATTCTGGCCACCAATCTGTCTGCGCGCGCGGTCGATTTCCGCGAGGTGGACTACACCCGGCCCACCTGCGTGCTGCTCGGCCAGGAAAAAACCGGCATCACCGAAGAAGCGCTGGCGCTGGCCGATCGGGACATCGTCATTCCGATGATCGGCATGGTGCAATCGCTCAACGTCTCCGTGGCCTCGGCGCTGATCCTGTATGAAGCGCAGCGCCAGCGGCAGAACGCCGGCCTGTATCGCCGCAACAACAGCATGCTGGATGAAGAAGAGCAGCAGCGTCTGCTGTTCGAAGGCGGCTACCCGGTGCTGGCCAACGTAGCCAAGCGCAAAGGGCTGCCGCGCCCGCAGATTGACGAGCAGGGCCAGGTGGTCGCCAGCGCCGAATGGTGGGCGGCCATGCAGGCGACGGTGCGCAAATGAAAGGCCGCCTGCTGGATGCTGTCCCACTCACCACGCTTTCCGGGGTTGGCGCCAGCCAGGCGGGCAAACTGGCCAAACTCGGCCTCGAGACCATTCAGGATCTGCTGCTGCACCTGCCGCTGCGCTACGAAGACCGCACCCGCCTCTACCCGATCAACGATCTGCTGCCGGGCATCTACGCCACGGTAGAAGGGGAAGTGCTGCGCAGCGACATCAGCTTCGGCCGCCGCCGCATGCTGACCTGCCAGATCAGCGACGGCACCGGCATCCTCACCATGCGGTTCTTCAACTTCAACGCCGCAATGAAGAACAGCCTGGCCACCGGCCGCCGCGTGACCGCCTACGGCGAGATCAAGCGCGGCAACCACGGCGCGGAAATCATCCATCCGGAATACCGCATTCAGGGTGAAGCCAGCGAGGTTGAGCTGCAAGAGTCGCTGACGCCGGTCTACCCCACCACCGAAGGGGTGCGGCAGGCCACGCTGCGTAAGCTAACCGATCAGGCGCTGGAGCTGCTGGATACCTGCGCTATCGCCGAGCTGCTGCCGCCGGAGCTGAGCGGCGGCCTGATGAGCCTGCCGCAGGCGCTGCACACCCTGCATCGCCCGCCGCCGGACATCCAGCTGGCGGATCTGGAGCTGGGCAAACACCCGGCGCAAAAACGCCTGATCCTTGAAGAGCTGCTGGCGCATAACCTCAGCATGCTGGCGGTGCGCGCCGGCGCGCAGAGCTATCAGGCGCAGCCGCTGCTGCCGGACGATCGGCTGAAAAACCGTTTTCTCGCCCAGCTGCCGTTCTCGCCGACCGGCGCGCAAACGCGCGTGGTGGCCGACATCGAAGCCGATATGCAAAAAGACTTCCCGATGATGCGGCTGGTGCAGGGCGACGTCGGTTCCGGCAAAACGCTGGTGGCGGCGCTGGCGGCGCTGCGCGCCATCGCGCACGGCAAGCAGGTAGCGCTGATGGCACCGACCGAGCTGCTGGCCGAGCAGCACGCCAACAATTTCCGTCAGTGGTTTGAACCGCTGGGGCTGGAGGTCGGCTGGCTGGCCGGCAAACAGAAAGGCAAGGCGCGCATCGCGCAGCAGGAGGCTATCGCCAGCGGCCAGGTGTCGATGGTGGTCGGCACCCACGCCATCTTCCAGGAGCAGGTGCAGTTCAACGGCCTGGCGCTGGTGATCATTGATGAGCAGCACCGCTTCGGGGTGCATCAGCGGCTGGCACTGTGGGAGAAAGGCGAAGAGCAAGGCTTCCACGCCCATCAGCTGATCATGACCGCCACGCCGATCCCGCGCACGCTGGCGATGACCGCCTATGCCGATCTCGATACCTCGGTCATCGACGAGCTGCCGCCGGGCCGCACGCCGGTGACCACCGTCGCCATCCCCGATACCCGCCGCGCCGACATCATTCAACGGGTGAAGAGCGCCTGTCTGGAAGAGGGGCGGCAGGCTTACTGGGTATGTACGCTGATCGAAGAGTCCGAGCTGCTGGAAGCGCAGGCGGCGGAAGCCACCTGGGAAGAACTGAAAACCGCGCTGCCAGAGCTGAAGGTAGCGCTGGTGCACGGCCGCATGAAAGCGCAGGAAAAGCAGGCGGTGATGCAGGCGTTTAAACAGGGCGAGCTGCAGCTGTTGGTGGCCACTACGGTGATCGAAGTCGGCGTCGACGTGCCGAACGCCAGCCTGATGATCATCGAAAACCCGGAGCGGCTGGGCCTGGCTCAGCTGCACCAGCTGCGCGGCCGCGTAGGGCGCGGCGCCGTGGCCTCACACTGCGTGCTGCTGTACAAAACGCCGCTGAGCAAGACTGCGCAAACGCGCCTGCAGGTGCTGCGCGACAGCAACGATGGCTTCGTCATCGCGCAGCGCGATCTGGAGATCCGCGGCCCGGGCGAGCTGCTGGGCACCCGCCAGACCGGCAGCGCCGAATTCAAGGTGGCGGATCTGCTGCGCGATCAGGCGATGATCCCCGAAGTGCAGCGCGTCGCTCGCCATCTCCATCAGCACTATCCGGAGCACGCCCAGGCACTGATCGAACGCTGGCTGCCGGAGAAAGCGCGCTACTCCAACGCATAAAAAAGGGCGCCGCAGGCGCCCTTTTCGCGATGAACCGTGATATCACCCCACCGCCGGGAACACCGGCAGCAGCAGATACAGCTTGATGACGATGGCATTGGCGATATCGATAAAGAACGCCCCCACCATCGGCACCACCAAAAACGCCACGTGCGACGGGCCGAAGCGATCGGTGATCGCCTGCATGTTGGCGATCGCCGTCGGCGTGGCGCCCATGCCGAAGCCGCAGTGGCCGGCGGCCAGCACCGCCGCGTCGTAGTTCTTGCCCATCACCCGATAGGTGACGAAGATCGCGTACAGCGCCATGACCAGCGTCTGCACCGCCAGGATCGCCAGCATCGGCAGCGCCAGCGAGGCCAGCTCCCACAGGCGCAGGCTCATCAACGCCATCGCCAGGAACAGCGACAGGCTGACGTTGCCCAGCACCGACACCGCCCGCTCGAACACGGTATAGAAACCGGTGAAGGCCAGCGTGTTGCTGAGGATCACCCCGACGAACAGCACGCAAACGAAGTTCGGCAGTTCAAACACCGTGCCGCCCAGCAGGCCGGCAATCAGCTGCCCCAGGCTCAGACAGATGGCGATCATGGCGATGGTTTCGATCATCACCAGCGAGGTGATCAGACGGCCGCTTTCCGGCTTCTCGAAGCCGCTCGGCTGCACGCTGTCATCCGGGGTGCCTTCCGGCGTGGAGGAGTGCTTGACCAGATAGCGCGCCACCGGGCCGCCGATCAGGCCGCCCAGCACCAGGCCGAAGGTGGCGCAGGCCATGGCGACTTCCGTGGCGTTCTCGAAGCCGTAGCGCTCGATGAATAGCTTGCTCCAGGCCGCCCCGGTGCCGTGGCCGCCCGACAGGGTGATCGACCCGGCGATCAGGCCCATCAGCGGATCCAACCCCAGCATTTTCGCCATGCCGATGCCGATGGCGTTCTGCACGATAAGCAGCCCCAGCACCACGAACAGGAACACCACCAGCACCTTGCCGCCGGCGCGCAAACGCGCCAGGTTGGCGTTCAGGCCGATGGTGGCGAAGAAGGCCAGCATCAGCGGATCCTTCAGCGACATGTCAAAACTGATTTCCCAGTTGACGAGCTTTTTCAGGGCTAACAGCAGGAGGGCCACCAGCAAACCGCCGGCGACGGGAGCGGGAATGGTATATTTTCGCAGCAGGGGAATGGTTCTGACGCACTTGCCCCCGAGGAGCAAAACCAACGTCGCCGCGACTAACGTGCCATAAGTATCAAGATGAAACATCCAGGTACTCCATGTAAGGGAAAAGATCCAAATAAAAATAATAAGTTATAGAAAACCACTTAGTTTTTAAACTTGATGAGTGCAGGATTAGAAGTAAAAAACGCTGAGATGACAAGAAAAAATGAATGAAAATGCGACATAAACAGGAAAGTCGGCAACATAATATTTACGCGCAACCGTTTGCTTTTGTGGGGCGGAGCATTAAAATGCCTGCTTTGCCGTATCTGGAAACGCCACACCATGAGCATGTCATCCTCCGAGCTTGATGCCGCGCGCCAAGCCGCCTCAGAACCCCGCGCCAGTGAACTGATTTATCGCCTGGAAGATCGCCCGCCGCTGCCGCAAACGCTGTTTGCCGCCGGCCAGCATCTGCTGGCGATGTTCGTCGCGGTGATCACCCCGGCCCTGCTGATCTGCCAGGCGCTGGGCCTGCCGGCACAGGATACCCAGCACATCATCAGCATGTCGCTGTTCGCCTCTGGTCTGGCTTCCATTCTGCAAATCAAAACCTGGGGGCCGGTGGGTTCCGGGCTGCTGTCGATTCAGGGCACCAGCTTCAACTTCGTTTCGCCACTGATCATGGGCGGCCTGGCGCTGAAAAACGGCGGCGCCGACGTGCCGACCATGATGGCCGCGCTGTTCGGCACCCTGATGGTCGCCTCCTGCACCGAAATTCTGCTGTCGCGCGTGCTGCATCTGGCGCGCCGCATCATCACCCCGCTGGTTTCCGGCATCGTGGTGATGATCATCGGCCTGTCGCTGATTCAGGTCGGCCTGACCTCGATCGGCGGCGGCTACGCCGCGATGAACGATCATAGCTTCGGCTCGCCGAAAAACCTGCTGCTGGCCGGCGCGGTGCTGGCGGTAATCATCCTGCTGAACCGCCAGCGCAACCCTTACCTGCGCGTGGCTTCGCTGGTGATCGCCATGGCAGTCGGCTATCTGTTGGCCTGGGCGATGGACATGCTGCCCGCCGACGCACCGGCGGCCCCCACGGCGGCAATCACCATCCCCACGCCGCTCTATTACGGCCTGGGCTTCGACTGGAACCTGCTGCTGCCGCTGATGCTGATTTTTATGGTCACCTCGCTGGAAACCATCGGTGACATCACCGCCACCTCCGACGTCTCCGAACAGCCAGTCAGCGGGCCGCTGTACATGAAGCGCCTGAAGGGCGGCGTGCTGGCCAACGGCCTGAACTCGATGCTGTCGGCGGTGTTCAACACCTTCCCCAACTCCTGCTTCGGCCAGAACAACGGCGTGATCCAACTGACCGGCGTCGCCAGCCGCTACGTCGGCTTCGTGGTGGCGCTGATGCTGATCGCGCTGGGGCTGTTCCCGGCGGTGGCCGGCTTCGTGCAGCACATCCCTGAGCCGGTACTGGGCGGCGCGACCATCGTGATGTTCGGCACCATCGCCGCCTCCGGCGTGCGTATCGTATCGCGCGAGCGTCTGAACCGTCGCGCCATCATGATCATGGCGCTGTCGCTGGCCGTCGGCATGGGCGTCTCCCAGCAGCCGCTGATCCTGCAGTTCGCGCCGGACTGGCTGAAAACCCTGCTCTCTTCCGGCATCGCCGCCGGCGGTATTACCGCTATCGTGCTGAATCTGGTGTTCCCGCAGGAACACGAGAAGAAGTAACCCGTCCCTCGGCGTTCAAACGGTCGCTTGCGGCCGTTTTTTATTGTCTATCAGACCATTGCCCTTGAGATGCCCGGCCAATTGCGGCATAAACAGGGTATCTTTTTTGACCGATGCGGATGTAGACGATGAAATTTATCGGAAAGCTGTTGCTGACGTTGCTGCTGCTGATCGTGCTGGCGGCAGTGGTGCTGTACCTGGTGGGGCAAACCCGCTGGGCGGCAGGCCGCCTGAGCGCCTGGATCAGCGACAACAGCGAATACCGCCTGTCGATAGGAAAAATCACCCATTCGTGGAGCCAGCCGAACCAGATCGCGCTGGAAGACGTGCAGCTGGCGCGCAACGGCCAGCCGCAGGCGCTGGTCGCCAAACGCGTCGATCTCGGCCTCAGCCTGCGCCAAATCACCGAACCGCGCTATTTCCACAGCGTCACGCTGCGCGACGGCACGCTGAACGTGCAGCCGCAGGCGGCGGCGCTGCCTGTACAGGCCGACGTGCTGCAGCTGAGCAATATGGCGTTGCAGTCCAACGATAGCGAGTGGCAGCTCAACGCGCAGCAGGTCACTGCCGGCATCACGCCGTGGCGCCCGCTGGCCGGCCATCTGCTGGGGGACAACAACCAGTTCCAGTTCAGCGCCGGTTCGATGACGCTGAACGGCATCCCCGCCTCGAAGGTGTTGATGCAGGGGGAGCAGAAGCAGGGCCAGCTGCTGTTGAACAACTTCGGCGCCGATCTGGCGCAGGGCGACCTGACCGGCGTGGCCAGCCGCGCCGCCGACGGCAGTTGGCAGGTGGATCGCCTGCGGCTGAGCGGCGTGCGCATGCAGACCCCGCTGACGCTGGCGGAATTCATGCAGCGCTTTACCACCCTGCCGCCGGTCACCCTCAAGCGTTTCGATCTGATCGACGCGCGCCTGGAAGGCAAGGCATGGGCGTTTAACGATCTCGATCTGTCGCTGCAAAACGTCAGCGTCGAAAAAGGCGACTGGCGCAGCGAAGACGGCTCGCTCAACGTCAACGCCAGCGACGTGATCAACGGCGGCTTCCACCTGATCGATCCGATCGCCACCCTGCGGCTCTCCTCCGCCGGCATCGCCATTCAACAGTTCACCACCCGCTGGGAAGGCGGGCTGCTGCGCACCTCCGGCAACTGGCTGCGCGCCGGCAAACGCCTGCAGCTGGATGAAGTGGCCATGGCGGCGCTGGAGTACACCTTGCCGAGCGACTGGCGCGAACTGTGGCTGAAACCGCTGCCGGACTGGCTGGCGGAGGTGTACGTCACCAAGCTGACCACCAACCGCAATCTGATCATCGATATCAACCCGGCATTCCCGTTCCAGATCACCGCGCTGGACGGCTACGGCAGCAACCTGCTGCTGGCGCGCGATCGCCAGTGGGGCATATGGTCCGGATCGCTCAACCTGAACGGCAGCGAGGCGACCTTCAACAAGATAGACGTGCGGCGCCCTTCGCTGACGCTGAACGCCGACGCCAATCAGATTAACGTCTCCGAGCTCAGCGCCTTTATGCCTAATGGGTTGCTTGAGGCCAAAGCGACCGTCGATCAACTGCCGGGCAAGCCGTTCCAGCTGACGCTGCACGGCCGTTCGGTACCGATCAACACCTTGCAGCAATGGGGATGGCAGCCGGTGCCGCTGACGGGCGACGGCAACCTTGAGCTGCAGTTGAAAGGGCTGCTGAACAGCGACGGGCCGTTCAAAGCCTCGTTGAAGGGAAATCTGCAGGCCACCGCCGGCGACGGCCAAGCGGTGAACCAGCAACTGCCGTAATGCCCTGCGCGGCCCGCCCTCAGGCAGGCCGCCGTCTTACTCTTCCAGCGCCTCAGAGCCGCCCTGATCCAACGGCACATCCGGCTCGGCCGGCAGCACCATGTAGGTGCCTTCGAACACCGCGCCTTTATCCTCGTCGCCGAACAGATGCACTTCGGCGTGCACGCGCGCGCGGCGGCCGCGCGCCAGACGCGCCAAATCGCCGCTCAGCGAGCCGAGATCCGCCACCGCCCGCGGCCTGCCGGTGATCGGTTTGCTGTAGCGAATGTGCGCGTCCGCCAGAATGATGGTGCCACCGAGATGGCGCTCGCGCAGCAGCAGCCAAATCAGCCCCCAGGCGGTCAGCGTCGCCAGCGAGAACAGGCTGCCGGCGAACAGCGTGTGGTGCGGATTCTGGTTGCCGGTCTCGGGCATGGTGGTGACGAAGCGCTGGCCGGTGTATTGGCTGATGCGCACGCCCATCTTTTCGCTCAGCGGGATGTGTTCATACCAGGCCTGCTGCAGTTGGCCGCACCAGTCGGGACGATGCAGGATATCGTCCAGCGTCGCTACCGGTTTGATCATCAAAAAGTGGCGGATCGGGGTGGTCTGCGGCGCAGTGATCTCCCCCTGATTGACGAACCCCAGCTTGGCGAAGAAGTCCACCGCGTCTTCACGGGCGCTGCACACCACCCGCTTCACGCCTTCCTGCCGCGCAACGGATTCCAGCGTCATCGCCACCAGCGTTCCCAGCCCTTTATCCTGCAGCGTCGGGTCTACCGCCAGAAAACGGATCGCCGCCTCGTTGTCGGCATTGATGTACAGCCGCCCGATGGCGACGATTTTACCTGCCTCGTCCACCACCATTTGGTGGTGGGCCATGGCGTCATAGGCATCCTTTTCCGAACCCACCGGCTGGTGCAGCGGCTTGCGCAGCATTTCCCAGCGAAACTGGTAATACTCCTTCAGTTCTTGCTCTGTTACGGGTACTCGTAGGTGATACATAGACGCCTGTTCTCCGAATGCTTAGACCTGTAGCCAGAATGTCACCGGACCATCGTTGACCAGCGCCACCTGCATGTCGGCGGCGAATTCGCCGGTCTGGGTCTCTACGCCGCGTTCGCGGCACTGGCCAACAAAATATTGATACAACCGATCTGCGACCAAAGGTGCGGCGCCGCGCGAGAAGCTGGGCCGCATGCCCTTTTGGGTGTCCGCCGCCAGGGTGAACTGCGAAACGACCAGCACGCTGCCCCCGGCCTGCTGGACGTTGAGATTCATCTTGTCGTTCTCGTCGCCGAAAATGCGGTATCCCAACACGCGTTCGCACAGGCGCTGCGCTTTTTGCTCGTTATCGCCCTGCTCCACGCCCAATAACACTAACAAACCGGGGCCAATCTTGCCTACCGTCTCGCCACCCACCGTGACGCTGGCGTTTAACACCCGTTGAATCAACGCAATCATTCCTGCTGCCCTTCTGGTTTCTGTTCCTGTTGCTCCGCCTTCTGCCGGCGGTAGTCGCGGTATTCGCCGATGGTCACGGTGATTTCCGCGCCGAGTAACACGATACACCAGCTCCAGTAGACCCACAGGAATAAAATCGGGATCACCGCCAGCACGCCGTAAATCAGCTGATAGGAGGGGAACATGGTGACGTACAGCGCGAATCCCTTCTTGCCCAGCTCGAACAGCAAGCCGGCCACCAGCGCGCCAATCAGCGCGTCTTTGGGCGGCACCCGCACCGTCGGCACGATGCAATACAGCAGCCAGAAGGAAGCACACGACAAAATCAGCGGGAAGATGCGCAGCACCTGATCCACCAGGCCGTTGACGCCGGTCTGCGCCAGCCAGTTGAGCGACAGCAGATAGGAACTGATGGCCATGCTGGCGCCAACCAGCAGCGGCCCCAGCGTCAGCACCATCCAGTACACGGCGAAGGAGAAGACGATCGGCCGCTTGTTCTTGCTGCGCCAGATGGTGT
Source organism: Serratia sp. TSO36 (assembly GCF_057808395.1). Taxonomy (NCBI): domain Bacteria; kingdom Pseudomonadati; phylum Pseudomonadota; class Gammaproteobacteria; order Enterobacterales; family Yersiniaceae; genus Serratia; species Serratia sp. TSO36. The sequence goes on from NZ_JBJZOU010000029.1 coordinate 100,524, forward strand.
TCAGCACGCTGTCCACCGAGGAGATCAACAGCAGCGCGGTGACGATCAGCCCGCAGGTGCCGACGGCGGTCATCTTGTTGGAGTTGGCGACGAACTGTTCCAGGTAGTTCTGTATGACGTTGCCGGCGGCCGGCACGAAATTGGAAAAGATAAAGCTCTTCAGCTGCTCGCTGATGTCGGAAAACATCGGGAAAGCGGCGAACAGCGCGAACACCACGGTGACCAGCGGCACCAGCGACAGCAGGGAAACATAGGCGAGATGGCCCGCCAACATCGTCAGGCCATCGTGATCGATACGCTGGTACAGCAGCCGTCCGAAGGTGACGCCGGGCTTAATCGCAGAGGGCAGCTTCTTGCGGCGGAAAAACGACATGGTCACTCCTTGATGTCCGTTGATACGCCTTAAGCTTAACGCGCCCTGCTCTCATTGAGCAAAATAGGCCGGCACTACGTCGCGATCGGTGACGTGCACCGTCTTGATCCCCAGCGCCTGCGCGGCGAGGACGTTCGCCGGGTGATCGTCGAAGAACACCGCGTCGGCGGCGGCGATGTTTTCCGCGGCCAGCACATGCTGGTAGATCTCGGCCTCCGGCTTGCGCATGCCGAGATCTTGCGACAGATAGAGATGATCGGCGGCGGCGGCCACTTCAGGATAGTGCTGCGGCCAGTAGTTGCAGTGCAGACGGTTGGTGTTCGACAGCACCACCACCCGGTGGCCCTCGTTGCGCAGGCGCTGCATGATGTCGATCACTTCCGGACGCAGCGCGACGAATACCGCCTGCCAGCCGGTGGCGAACTGCTCGAAGCTGAGCGCGATGCCCATTTCATCACACAGCTTGCCGGCGAAGTCTTCGTCGCTGATTTCACCGCGCTCATGCTGCTGGAACACCTCACCCATAGTGAAACGATCGGACAGCACCGCCAACGGCGTGCCGCTCAAATTGCTCCACACGCCCAGCACACGCTTGAAATCGATATCGACGATCACATTACCTAAATCAAAGATATACAGCATAGTCCTCTCCTGATGGGCCGGTGAGATTTCACTGTAGCGGGAAAAGGAACAGCTGAACAGGGAGCGAACGGAAAAGCGCATAGCGCGCCGCACAAACGGGGAACAACAGAGGAAAAAACTCAGGGCGCGAGAACCGCGCCCTAAGCATGAGGCACTCAATCAGCGATTAAGCGTCTTTAGGACCGCGGCTGGCGCGCTTACGATCGTTTTCCGTCAGGTGACGCTTACGGATACGGATCGAGGTTGGCGTCACTTCTACCAGTTCGTCGTCATCGATGAACTCCAGAGCTTGCTCCAGGGTCATTTTGATGGCCGGAACCAGGGTAGTCGCTTCGTCAGTACCGGAAGCACGCATGTTGGTCAGCTTCTTACCGGTCAGGCAGTTTACGGTCAGGTCGTTGGAACGCGAGTGAATACCGATGATCTGGCCTTCATACACTTCCGCACCGTGGCCCAGGAACAGCTTGCCGCGATCCTGCAGGCCGAACAGCGCGAACGCGACCGCTTTGCCCTGGCCGTTGGAGATCAGCACGCCGTTCTGACGCTGGCCCACTTCGCCCGGACGCACGTCGTCGTAGTGGCTGAAGGTGGAGTACAGCAGACCGGTGCCCGAAGTCATGGTCATGAATTCGTTACGGAAGCCGATCAGACCGCGGCTTGGGATCACGTAGTCGAGACGCACGCGGCCCTTACCGTCCGGATCCATGTTTTTCAGGTCGGCTTTACGCTCGCCCATCGCCTGCATCACGGAACCCTGATGCTGCTCTTCGATATCCAGCGTCACGTTCTCGAATGGCTCCTGCTTGCGGCCATCGATTTCACGGAAGATAACTTTCGGACGGGAAACCGCCAGCTCGAAACCTTCGCGACGCATGTTTTCGATCAGCACCGACAGGTGCAGTTCGCCACGGCCGGAGACGCGGAAGGCGTCCGCATCGTCGGTTTCTTCAACGCGCAGCGCCACGTTGTGCACCAACTCCTTGTTCAGACGGTCAAGGATCTGACGCGACGTCACGTACTTGCCTTCTTTACCGCAGAACGGCGAGGTGTTGACGTTGAAGAACATGGTGACGGTCGGTTCGTCGACGGACAGCGCCGGCAGCGCTTCTACGGCGTTGGTGTCGCAGATGGTGTCGGAGATGTTCAGCTCGCCCAGGCCGGTGATGGCGATGATGTCGCCCGCTTCCGCCAGGGTGCTGTCGATACGCTCCAGACCCAGGTGGCCCAGCACTTTGCCCACTTTACCGTTGCGAGTTTTACCTTCGCTGTCGATGATGGTGACCTGCTGGTTCGGCTTCACTTTACCGCGCTTGATGCGGCCGATGCCGATAACGCCCAGGTAGTTGTTGTAGTCCAACTGGGAGATCTGCATCTGGAATGGCGCTTCCAACTCAACCTGCGGCGCAGACACGTGGTCGACGATCGCCTGATACAGCGGGGTCATGTCTTCCGCCATGTCGGTGTGGTCGACGCCGGCGATGCCGTTCAGCGCAGAAGCGTAGATGATCGGGAAGTCGAGCTGCTCGTCGGTCGCGTCGAGGTTCACGAACAGGTCGAACACCTGATCCACAACCCAGTCAGGGCGCGCGCCAGGACGGTCAACCTTGTTGATGACCACGATCGGCTTCAGACCGTTGGCGAAGGCCTTCTTGGTCACGAAGCGGGTTTGCGGCATAGGGCCATCCATTGCATCCACAACCAGCAGCACCGAGTCAACCATCGACATCACGCGCTCTACCTCGCCGCCGAAGTCGGCGTGTCCCGGGGTATCCACGATGTTGATACGGTAACCGTTCCAATTAATGGCGGTGTTTTTTGCGAGGATGGTAATCCCACGCTCTTTCTCCAAATCGTTGGAGTCCATTACGCGTTCGGTGGCTTCCGCACGCTCTCCGAAAGTACCGGATTGTTGCAGCAGCTTATCAACCAGGGTGGTTTTACCATGGTCAACGTGGGCAATAATGGCGATGTTACGCAAATTTTCGATCACAGCTTTGCCTCGGGCATTAGAAATAGCGCGCTATTGTACACGTATTAAGCGAGGGACTAAACAAGATCACAACCATCTCTTATAAACAACCGCGTACCGGTCAGTTTGTGATCCCTTTCACGGTGCAAAAAGCCGCAATCGCTGCACTTTTGCACCATTTCGGTGCTCGCACCCACCGTCATTGCACCATAACAGTGCAATTTATCGTTGATGGTGCATACTGTGGCTGGGTAAAACCCGCGCAGAAAGGCGATGAACGCCTTTTTAAAAAGTTGGCACGCTTTTCGCTTTAGTCTTTTCAAGGCGAAAAAAAGCCAGTTCCACAGATTCGTTCCACGACGACGACAATGATAAACCGGGAGAGTTAAGTATGTCCGCTGAACACGTATTGACGATGCTGAATGAGCATGAAGTGAAATTCGTAGACCTGCGTTTCACTGACACCAAGGGTAAGGAACAGCACGTGACTATCCCGGCTCACCAGGTAAACGCCGACTTCTTCGAAGAAGGCAAAATGTTTGACGGCTCCTCTATCGGTGGTTGGAAGGGCATCAACGAATCTGACATGGTGCTGATGCCGGACGCCAGCACGGCGGTTCTGGATCCGTTCTTCGAAGAACCTACGCTGATCATTCGCTGCGACATTCTCGAGCCGGGCACCATGCAAGGCTACGATCGCGACCCGCGCTCCATCTCCAAACGCGCCGAAGACTTCCTGCGCTCCTCCGGCATCGCGGATACCGTGCTGTTCGGGCCAGAGCCTGAGTTCTTCCTGTTCGACGACATCCGCTTCGGCAGCAGCATCCGCGGTTCCCACGTGGCCATCGACGACATCGAAGGCGCCTGGAACTCCGGCACAAAATACGACGGCGGCAACAAAGGCCACCGTCCGGCGGTGAAAGGCGGTTACTTCCCGGTTCCACCGGTCGACTCTTCGCAGGATCTGCGTTCCACCATGTGCTTGACCATGGAAGAGATGGGCCTGGTGGTTGAAGCGCACCACCACGAAGTGGCGACCGCCGGTCAGAACGAAGTGGCAACCCGCTTCAACACCATGACCAAGAAAGCCGACGAAATTCAGATCTACAAATACGTGGTGCACAACGTGGCGCACGCCTTCGGCAAAACCGCGACCTTCATGCCGAAGCCTATGTTCGGCGACAACGGTTCCGGCATGCACTGCCACATGTCGCTGTCCAAGAACGGCACCAACCTGTTCGCCGGCGACAAATACGGCGGCCTGTCTGAAACCGCGCTGTTCTACATCGGCGGCATCATCAAGCACGCCAAGGCGATCAACGCCCTGGCCAACCCGACCACCAACTCGTACAAACGTCTGGTGCCGGGTTACGAAGCGCCGGTGATGCTGGCTTACTCCGCCCGTAACCGCTCCGCGTCCATCCGCATCCCGGTGGTCGCCAGCCCGAAAGCGCGCCGCATCGAAGCCCGCTTCCCGGATCCGGCGGCTAACCCATACCTGTGCTTCGCCGCGCTGCTGATGGCCGGCCTGGACGGCATCATCAACAAGATCCACCCTGGCGACGCCATGGACAAAAACCTGTACGACCTGCCGCCGGAAGAAGAAGCCGAGATCCCAAAAGTGGCCGGCTCGCTGGACGAGGCGATGGCCGCACTGAACGAAGACCGCGAGTTCCTGACCCGCGGCGGCGTGTTCACCGACGATGCGATCGATGCCTACATCGAACTGCGCAAAGAAGAGATGGACCGCGTTCGCATGACGCCACACCCGGTTGAGTTCGAACTGTACTACAGCGTCTAAGCCCTACCCGCGCCGTCTGCGCAGGCGGACGGCGCCCACATTTTTGTTATCGCTTTTTTGTTGCCGTGGAAACTTTCAGCCCATCTTCGGATGGGTTTTTTTCTCCACCGTATTTTCTGCAAAACTATTCCATACCGCGCCGATCCCGGATGGAGTAGGATAGATGCACTAAAAAGGTGCAGGAGTCTGCTGTATGGCAACTGGCAAGCTGCCCGATGCTGGGCAGATCCTCAATTCACTCATCAACAGCATCCTGCTGTTGGATGACTCTCTGGCGGTTCACTACGCCAACCCTGCGGCACAGCAATTGCTGGCGCAAAGCTCCCGCAAGCTGTTCGGCACGCCGCTGCCCGATTTGCTCGGTTATTTTTCGCTGAACGTCTCTTTGATGCGCGAAAGCCTGCGCGCCGGTCAGGGCTTCACCGACAACGAAGTGACCCTGGTGGTCGACGGCCGTGCGCATATCCTTTCCCTGACCGCTCAGGCGCTGCCGGAAGGCTATATTCTGGTCGAGCTGGCGCCGATGGACAATCAGCGCCGCCTGAGCCAGGAACAGCTGCAGCATGCCCAACAGGTGGCGGCCCGCGATCTGGTGCGCGGTTTGGCGCACGAGATTAAAAATCCGCTGGGCGGCCTGCGCGGTGCGGCGCAGCTGCTGGCCAAGGCGCTGCCCGATCCGGCGCTGACCGAATACACCAAGGTGATCATCGAGCAGGCCGATCGGCTGCGCAATCTGGTGGATCGCCTGCTCGGCCCGCAGCGGCCCGGCCAGCACATCACCCAGAGCATCCATCAGGTCGCGGAGCGCGTCTGCCAGCTGGTGTCGCTGGAAATGCCGGATAACGTCACGCTGGTGCGCGATTACGATCCGAGCCTGCCGGAAATGGCCCACGACCCGGATCAGATAGAACAGGTGCTGCTGAACATTACCCGCAACGCGCTGCAGGCGCTGGGCGAGGCGGGCGGCACCATCACGCTGCGCACCCGCACCGCGTTTCAGATTACGCTGCACGGCACCCGCTACCGCCTGGCGGCGCGCATCGACGTCGAAGACGACGGCCCCGGCGTGCCGGCGCAGCTGCAGGACACGCTGTTCTACCCGATGGTCAGCGGCCGTGAAGGCGGTACCGGCCTGGGATTATCCATCGCCCGCAATCTTATCGATCAGCATTGCGGAAAAATTGAATTCAACAGTTGGCCAGGTCATACCGAATTCTCGGTCTACCTGCCCATTCGTCAGTGAGGTTTGCTATGCAACGAGGGATAGTCTGGATCGTCGATGACGATAGCTCCATCCGCTGGGTGCTTGAGCGCGCGCTCACCGGCGCGGGCCTGAGCTGCGCCACCTTCGAAGGCGGCAATGACGTGCTGGAAGCCTTGGCCACGCAAACCCCCGACGTGCTGCTGTCCGATATCCGCATGCCGGGCATAGACGGCCTGGCGCTGCTCAAGCAGATCAAACAGCGCCACCCGATGCTGCCGGTGATCATCATGACCGCGCATTCGGATTTGGACGCCGCCGTCAGCGCCTATCAGCAAGGGGCCTTCGACTACCTGCCGAAGCCGTTCGACATCGACGAAGCGGTGGCGCTGGTCGAGCGCGCCATCAGCCATTATCAGGAGCAGCAGCAGCCGGTGCGCAGCCAGCCGGCCAGCGATCCGGCGGCGGACATCATCGGCGAGGCGCCGGCGATGCAGGACGTGTTTCGCATCATCGGCCGGCTGTCGCGTTCGTCGATCAGCGTGTTGATCAACGGTGAATCCGGCACCGGCAAGGAGCTGGTGGCGCATGCGCTGCACCGCCACAGCCCGCGCGCCAAGTCGCCGTTCATCGCCCTGAACATGGCCGCCATCCCCAAGGATCTGATCGAGTCCGAGCTGTTCGGCCACGAGAAAGGCGCCTTCACCGGCGCGAACCAAATCCGTCAGGGCCGTTTTGAACAGGCCGACGGCGGCACGCTGTTCCTCGACGAGATCGGCGATATGCCGCTCGACGTGCAAACGCGCCTGCTGCGGGTGCTGGCGGACGGCCAGTTCTACCGGGTCGGCGGCTATGCGCCGGTGAAGGTCGACGTGCGCATCATCGCCGCCACGCACCAGAATCTGGAGCTGCGGGTGCAGGAAGGCAAGTTCCGCGAGGATCTGTTCCACCGCCTGAACGTGATCCGCGTACACCTGCCGCCGCTGCGCGAGCGCCGTGAAGACATCCCGCGACTGGCGCGCCACTTCCTGCAGATCGCCGCCAAAGAGTTAGGCGTCGAGGCCAAAAACCTGCACCCGGAAACCGAAACCGCGCTGACCCGCCTGCCCTGGCCGGGCAACGTGCGCCAGCTGGAGAACACCTGCCGCTGGCTGACGGTGATGGCCGCCGGGCAGGAAGTGCTGATCCAGGATCTGCCGGGTGAGCTGTTCGAAACCGCCGCGCCGGAAAGCCCCAGCCACAGTCTGCCGGACAGCTGGGCCACGCTGCTGGCGCAGTGGGCCGATCGCGCGCTGCGTTCCGGTCATCAAAACCTGCTGTCGGAAGCACAGCCGGAAATGGAGCGCACGCTGCTCACCACCGCCCTGCGCCACACCCAGGGGCACAAACAGGAAGCCGCGCGCCTGCTGGGCTGGGGGCGTAATACCCTGACCCGCAAGCTCAAAGAGCTGGGTATGGAATAGGAACGGGGATGGATGATGAAAAACGCCGTCCGGCGCACAAAAAAACGCCAACCGCAGGCTTTACAGCCGGTGCGGGCGCAGTATGATCGTGTCGCACACTCTGGAGGTTGACGATGCTGGACTCATTCATCGTATTCATTTCTCAGGGCGCGGAGCTGGGCTCCGCCGCCAGCCACACCCCGCAGGCGGCGGTTGCCGCGGTATTGTGCGCCGCGCTGATTAACTTCTTCAGTTAAAAAAACAGCCGCATCAGCGGCTGTTTTTTCATCCTCAGATCACCCGTGAGAACTGCTGGCTGCGCGCCTGTTGCCGCAGATAGCGGTCGAAACACATGCAGATATTGCGGATCAGCAAGCGCCCGCGCGGCGTGACGCGAATGCCCTGCTCGTCGCGCTCCACAAGCCCATCGCGTTCAAACGGCGCCAGCAGCTGCAGGTCTTCGGCGAAGTAAGCGGTGAAATCGATGCCGTATTGCCGTTCGAGCGGCTGATACGCCAACCGGAAATTGCAGATCAGGGTTTTGATCAGATCGCGCCGCAGGCAATCGTCGTCCGTCAGCGCCAGCCCGCGCCACAGGGCGTTGCCCTGCGCTGGTACGCTCTCATAGTAACGCTTCAGCTCTTTCTGGTTCTGCGCATAGCTGTCGCCGAGCATGCTGATGGCCGACACGCCCAGCCCCAGCAGATCGCTGTCGCCCTGGGTGGTATAGCCCTGGAAATTGCGGTGCAGCTTGCCTTCGCGTTGGGCGATTGCCAGCTCGTCGTCCGGGCGCGCAAAGTGATCCATGCCGATGAACTGATAGCCGGCGCCGGTCAGGAAAGCGATGCTCTGCTGCAGAATATCCAGCTTCTGCTGGGCGCTGGGCAGATCGGCGTCTTTGATTTTGCGCTGGGCGGCGAACAAGTTTGGCATATGCGCGTAGTTGAACACGCTGAGGCGATCGGGATTCAGTTCAGCCACCCGCTGCAGCGTGAAAGCGAAGCTTTCCGGCGTCTGTTTCGGCAGGCCGTAGATCAGATCGATATTGGTCGAGCGGAAGCCCAGCGCTTTGGCCCGCTCAATCAGGGCGAAGATAAAGGCTTCGTCCTGCTCGCGGTTGACCAACTGCTGCACCTGCTTGTTGAAATCCTGCACCCCCATGCTCAGACGGTTAAAGCCTTCGGCGCGTAAATGATCGAGCACATCCAGCGCTATCTCGCGCGGATCGACCTCGATCGACATCTCCGCATCGGGCAGGAAATCAAAGTGTTCGCGCAGCAACGCCACCAACCGGCTGATTTGCGCTTTATCCAGGTAGGTCGGCGTACCGCCGCCCCAGTGCATCTGGCCGACCTTGCGGCCGGCGAACAGCGGCGCACGGCTGGCGATCTCTTGCGCCAAAACGTTCAGGTACTCGTCGGCCTTGTGGGTCTGGCGCGTCACCAGCTTGTTGCAGCCGCAGAAGTAACACAGCTTATGACAGAAAGGGATATGCACATACAGCGACAGCGGCCGCTCAGGGTAACGCGCAGCGGCGCGTTGAAACGCCGCTTCGTCGTAGCGCTGGTTAAACTCCAGCGCCGTGGGGTATGAAGTATAACGCGGCCCTGAGTAGTTATATTTTTGGATCAGGGCCAAATCCCAGACAATCGTCTGCTCTGACATGCTCACTCCTTCCGATATCTTTTTCTACCGGGCCTGGAGAGAGGCGGTTGTCTGCGCTGTCTGGCCACGGAAGCGCTGCGAAAACGCGCTTTGCGCTTAGACAGCCGCCATAGTTTACCGAATAACCACAGCAGATAACACATCAAGAGTAGGGCTATTGCCGGGATTAGCCACATAGCGCGTTAAAAAGCGTCTTTCGGGTTGCCGCCTTTCAGCAGCTTCAGAATATCTTCCTGCTTCTCTTCTTCTTCTTCGTCGTCTTCACCCAGTTCGATGCCCAACACGTCCATCAGCACATCGATGCGATCCAACGTTTTGTCGACATAGGTCTGCTCTTCCGCGTTCAGCGTTTCGCCATCGTCGATGCGATCCAGCAGCGCGTTCAGGCGTTCGTCATTTTCCAGCTTCGCCAGCTCTTCTTCCGGCGACAGGCGCGGTTTCGCTTCGGCCTTTGGCTTCGGCTGCGGTTTGGCCTTCACTTTGGTTTCGTCGACCACCAGCGCTACCGGCACTTTACTGCCGATACGCGGATCTTTGGCTTCCGCCGCCGATTTGTTCTTCTGGCTGCCGGACTCGACCTGGGTGCGCGAACCGGAAGCGTGGCCGCGGCGCTTTTTCAGGCGTTTGCGCTCGCGCGCTTCCTGATCGAGCTCCATACGGCTTTTCTTTTTCGTTTTTGACTTCGCCGCGCTGCCGCGAGGTGCTTTTGATGGCTGGTTCATAGCGTGTGCTCTTAGGTATGTAGATTCAGTATAGAATTGCGGCGGAATCTAGCAGAAAGCGGACAAAGAAAAAAGGCGGCAGGTTAAACCTGCCGCCTATTTCGCACCTTCTTGCGAAGGGTATTCCTGTTACGCGCTCCTTGCGCACATGCAACATCCCGGTTTTTCCTTCTGCTATAACCGCATTCCCTGCCACTACGTCCTTCATCCTGAAAGAAAAATCGTCCATGGCGCAATCCATTCGCATCCGCTCTTCCCGAGCGAGCTTCCTGCCGGCATCCAAACTGCCAATACTTCACCATCCGATGTGCCTGCCGCCTGTTCCGGTGCGAAAGGGTCACTTCCTGTTGCGTTCATCCTGGCACTCATTGCACGCCCTGTGCATTCCCTGAGATTTGTCATCCTTCCCGGATGTTCCTTAATCCTGCGCAACCCTGCGTTAACGACTACTTTACGTTATTGTTGCCAAGGCTCAAGGCACCTGACGCCGATTTGGACGACATTTCCCTACAACGAAAAAACAACATATTGTTTTTAAAATAAAAACAGAAACATCACTTTCGAATAAAGCGACATTACCCGCGATTCGAATGGCAAATGTCTCACAACGTACGCGCGGCATAACTGTCGTTTTATCGCGTCCCGCCGCTTAAAAACCGAGAAACACGCCATTTTTACCGCTGATGCAGTTATAATCGCCAACTAGTTAGCCATCCTCACGGAGACGAAAAATTTTGACCAGCAAGAACTACAACTATCATGTGACCCATTTCGTCACCAGCGCACCCGATATTCGCCATCTGCCGGGGGATGCAGGAATTGAAGTCGCCTTTGCCGGCCGTTCCAACGCCGGGAAATCCAGCGCGCTGAATACGCTGACCAACCAAAAAAGCCTGGCGCGCACCAGTAAGACGCCGGGGCGCACCCAGCTGATCAACCTGTTTGAAGTGGAAGACGGCATCCGCCTGGTCGACCTGCCGGGTTACGGCTACGCCGAAGTGCCGGAAGAGATGAAGCGCAAATGGCAGCGCGCGCTGGGCGAATACCTGCAGATGCGCAACAGCCTGAAAGGCCTGGTGGTGCTGATGGATATTCGCCATCCGCTGAAAGATCTCGACCAGCAGATGATCCAGTGGGCAGTCGACGTCGGCACGCCGGTGCTGGTGCTGCTGACCAAGGCCGACAAGCTGGCCTCCGGCGCACGCAAGGCGCAGCTCAATATGGTGCGTGAAGCGGTGCTGCCGTTTATGGGGGATATCCAGGTTGAAGCCTTCTCGTCGCTGAAGAAGATCGGCGTCGACAAGCTGCGCCAGAAGCTGGACACCTGGTTTAACGAGATCCCACCGGAAGTGCTGCCGGAAGACGAAGCCGGCGAATAAGCCCAGGCCGAACGCCAGAGCCGATGCCTCGCCGCATCGGCTTTTTTCTACCCGCAGTTCAGCCGCAGGCGGGATTTTTTGTTATCTAATTACAGTTCTGAAATAAAGCCATCATAAAAACTTATCGCCAGAGCTGGCTTATCTCGCCGGATTACGCGAGTCGAGAGGGGAAAGCAGGAACGAAAAGCGGTGCGGAGCGATAGGAAAAACGTATGGTTTGCTGCTGTTTTTACAATAAAAAACGCCCCAGTCAATACTGACTGGGGCGGCTAAATATTCAGCCAAATCCGATTACGTGAAGTAAAAGGTCTGAAAGATAGAACATCTTACCTCTGTACCCTACGCCTGTAACTCTACCTTATTTTTTCGCAGGGCAAAAGAATTTTTTGTAGTTTACTTACACAATTTGCGGCGCAAGAACGGCGAAGTTGGGGAAACTATCGCCGCATCTTGTAGCTTAATTACGAAAAGTGCTTAGGTTATCGCCAGTTAGCGCATCCGGCGATAACCCGGTAATCAGTGCGCCTCATCCCAGTTCATGCCGACGCCCACGTCGACCTTCAGCGGCACCGCCAGAGTCATGCTGCCTTCCATCAATTGACGGATGCGTTGGCTGGCTTCTTCGATCACCGACTCATGCACCTCAAATACCAATTCATCGTGCACCTGCATGATCGCGCGCACCAACGGCTTCTCCTGCCCTTGCAGCCAGGCGTCGACCTCGATCATCGCACGCTTGATGATATCGGCCGCGGTGCCCTGCATCGGGGCGTTGATGGCGGCGCGCTCGGCCGCCTTGCGGCGCATGGCGTTGCTGGAGCGGACGTCCGGCAGGTACAGGCGGCGCCCGTCCAGCGTGCTGACATAGCCCTGTTCGGAAGCCTGTTGACGGGTGCGCTCCATGTACTCCAGCACGCCCGGGTAACGCTCGAAGTACAGATCCATATAGCGCTGGGCTTCCCCACGCGGGATCCCCAACTGGCGCGCCAGGCCGAAGGCGCTCATGCCGTAAATCAGGCCAAAGTTAATCGCCTTGGCGCTGCGGCGCTGTTCGCCGGTCACTTTATCCAACGGCACACCGAAGACTTCCGACGCCGTGGCGCGGTGAATGTCTTTCCCTTCGGCGAAGGCCTTCAGCAGCCCTTCATCCTGTGACAGATGCGCCATGATGCGCAGCTCGATCTGCGAGTAGTCGGCCGCGACGATGCGGTAGCCTTCCGGCGCGATGAAAGCCTGGCGGATGCGCCGCCCTTCTTCGTTGCGCACCGGGATGTTCTGCAGGTTCGGATCGCTCGAGGAGAGACGGCCGGTCGCAGTCACCGCCTGATGGTACGAGGTGTGTACCCGGCCGCTGACCGGGTTGATCATCAGCGGCAGCTTGTCGGTATAGGTGGTCTTCAGCTTCGCCAGGCCGCGGTATTCCAGGATCACCTTCGGCAGCGGGTAATCCAGCGCCAGCTCGGCCAGCACTTCTTCGTTGGTGGACGGCGCACCGCCCGGGGTTTTCTTCAGCACCGGCAACTTTTGTTTCTCGTACAAGATAGCCTGCAGCTGCTTGGTCGACGCCAGGTTGAACGGCTCTTCCGCCAGCTCGTGGGCCTGCGCCTCCAGCTCAGCCAGACGCTTGGCCAGCTCCTGGGAGTGGGCCGACAAAATGGCCGGATCGATCAGCACCCCGGTGCGTTCGATATGCGACAGCACCGGCAGCAGCGGCATTTCAATCTCGTTGAACACCGTCAGCAGCTCTGCGCTCTGTTTCAACTGCGGCCACATCGCCAGGTGCAACTGCAGCGTGACATCGGCGTCTTCGGCGGCGTAAGGCGCCGCCTGCTCCAGCGCGATCTGATTGAACGTCAGCTGGTTTTTGCCCTTGCCGGCGATCTCTTCGAAGGTGATGGTTTTATGGCCCAGATAACGATCGGCCAGGCTGTCCATATCGTGACGGCCGCCGACGCTGTCCAGCACATAGGACTCCAGCATGGTGTCGTAGGCGATGCCGCGCATCTCAATGCCGTAGCGCGCCAGCAGGCTCATGTCGAACTTCAGGTTTTGCCCGACCTTCAGCGCCTTATCGTCCTCCAGCAGCGGCTTGAGCGCTTCCAGCACGTAGGCGCGGTCCAGCTGTGGCGGTGCGTCCAGATAATCGTGCGCCACCGGCAAATAAGCCGCCTCGCCCGGCGCGATCGCGAAGGACAGGCCGATCAGGTTGGCGGTCAGGGTATCCAGACCGTCGGTTTCGGTATCGAAGGCAAACACGTCGGCCTTTTTCAGCCGCGCCAGCCAGTCGGTAAAGGTCGCTTCATCCAGAATGGTGACATAACCGTCCTGGGACAGCTTGGCCTCCGCCAGCGCCTTCGGCGCTTCCGCGGTGGCGGCCGGTTTGGCGCCGCCGGCAGCTTTCGCTCCCGCGCCTTTCTTGTTTTCCAGCCATACGCCGGCTTCCACGTCCGCCAGCCAGCGTTTGAACTCGTATTGTTTGAACAGCTGCTGCAGCGTATCGACATCCGGTGCAGAGACCGTCAGATCCGCGCAGGTCAGATCCAGCTCAACGTCGGTTTTGATCGTCGCCAGCTTATAGGAGAGGTACGCGACCTCTTTGTTCTGCTCCAGCTTGGCCGCCATGGTTTTGGCACCGCGGAAGCTCAGCGTGGCGATATTCTCCAGATTGCCGTACAGCGCATCCAGCCCGCCGATACCCTGCAGCAACGCCTGAGCGGTTTTCTCACCCACGCCCGGCACGCCGGGAATGTTGTCCGATGAATCGCCCATCAGCGCCAGGAAGTCGATGATCAGCTCCGGCGGAATACCGTACTTGTCGCACACTTCCTGCGGGCCGAGGATGGTGTTGTTCATGGTGTTGATCAGGGTGACGTTCGGCGTCACCAGCTGCGCCATGTCTTTGTCACCGGTGCTGATCAGCACCGCGTGGCCAGCTTTTTCGGCCTCCAGCGCCAGCGTACCGATAACGTCGTCCGCCTCAACGCCGGGCGTCACCAGCAGCGGCAGGCCCATCGCCTTGACCATGTTATGCAGCGGCTCGATCTGCGCACGCAGATCGTCCGGCATCGGTGGCCGGTGCGATTTGTATTCGGCGAAGAGATCATCGCGGAAGGTCTTCCCTTTGGCATCAAACACCACGGCAACGTGGCTCGGTTGATACTGCAGCAGCAGGCTGCGCAGCATATTCAGCACGCCGTACATCGCGCCGGTCGGCTCGCCCGCCGAGTTGGTCAGCGGCGGGAAGGCGTGATAAGCGCGGTAGAGGTAGGAGGAACCGTCAACCAGGATTAGTGGGTTTTCTGCAATCTGGGCCATAGCGTTTCTTTATCGTGATCGGACATAGGGGTAAGCATGCCATAGCTGGCCGCCGGAGACGAACCTTAGCGTGCATTGCGGACGAAAATGATGAGATTGTGCGCGAGGATCCGCAAGATCTTACCTGTGGATAACTTTGTGCATAGAAAAGAGACCGAATTATAACGTTGTGATTATCGTTATAACGGCGAATAAAATTCCTATTTAAATCACCGCGTTAAAAGAACGAATTCCGGCGACGCTTTATTACTGGCTTTTATTGGATTTGTGGATATAACTTTCGCCGGATTTTAATCGCACTATTAATCAAATTCGGCGCCTCAATTACCTTAGCACAAGCTGGACAAGTTGCACAAAAACTCGGCAAATGGTTATCCGGCGAGGTCAAAAACAGTGATTTTTAGCGGCGCTTTACCCCGACATTCTCTGTTAAAATAGGCTTTTGTTCATGCGCTTCGGCATGCAACGATGTTCCCAACAACCGTCAGCCCATAACCATGCCAAGATTGTTAACGCCTGTTATCTTTATCATTTCCGTCATACTCACCATTCTGGTGACGGTGTTGTGTTCTATCCCCATCACGCTGGCCGGCATCGTGAAACTCCTGGTGCCCATTCCCGCCGTCTGGCGATATATCTCGGCTTTCGCCGATTTCATGATGTGGTGTTGGTGTCAGGGGCTGGCGCTGTTATTGCGCATTAACGGGCAATTGCGTTGGGATATTGAAGGGCTGGAAGGGCTGGATCGCAAAAACTGGTATCTGCTGATCAGCAACCACGAAAGCTGGTCAGACATTGTCGTGTTGTGCGTGCTGTTCAGAAATCATATTCCAATGAATAAGTATTTCCTCAAGCAACAGCTCGCCTGGGTGCCTTTTGTCGGCCTGGCCTGCTGGGCGCTGGATATGCCATTCATGAAGCGTTACTCCCGCGCCTATTTGCTCAAGCATCCGGAGAAGCGCGGCAAGGATATCGAAACCACGCGCCGTTCCTGCGAAAAATTCCGTCAACGTCCAACCACCATCGTCAATTTCGTCGAAGGTTCGCGCTTCACCGAAGCCAAGAAAATTAAAAGCAATTCGCCGTATCGCAATTTGCTGGCGCCCAAAGCCGCCGGCATCGCGTTTACCCTTAGCACGCTGGGCAATCAGTTCGACAAAGTGTTGAACGTCACTCTGCTCTATCCGGAAAATAACCAACGGCCTTTTCTGGATATGCTGTGTGGTCGTTTGACGCGCATCGTGGTAAGAATAGAGACGCTACCGATCGATGAAACCCTGCACGGGGACTATTTCAACGACAAGCAGTTCAAGCGGCGTTTCCAACTGTGGCTGAATACGCTGTGGCAGGAAAAAGACCGGCTGCTGGATAAATTGAAGCGGCAATACGGATAAAAAAACGCCGGCAACGAACGCCGGCGTTTTTCATGTTGAATCTGGCTTATTTCTGCTGGCTGAGGAATTTAACCACGTCGGCGAACTGCTTCACGTAAGCGTCCATCGAGCTGGTGTCCAGGCCATCATTTTTAACCATGTATTTGCCGTTCACGAATACCGCAGGCACACCGCGCAGCTGCAGATCTTCCGCGGCTTTCTCCTGTTGAACCACCAGAGATTTCACCACGAAGCTGTTCCATGCCGCGTCATAATCTGCGGCGGTCACGCCCGCTTTCACGAAGACGTTACGGATATCGTCCGGCGTTTGCACGGTCTGGGTTTTCTGCACCGCTTCAAACATCAACGGGCTTACCTTGTCTTCCACGCCCAGCGCCATCGCCACCGCCCATGCCTGAGTCAGCTGTTTGCCCAGCGGCCCCAGGAACTCAACGTGGTACTTGGTCATTTTGGTGCCGGCAGGCAGCGCCTTCTTCACGTTCTCGGACACGTGATAGACCTGCTCGAACTGGTAGCAGTGCGGGCAGTAGAAGGAGAAGAACTCCAGCACCTGAGGCTCACCGGTCACCGGCTTGTCCAGGGTCACGTACTGAGCGCCATCGCTGAACTGTGCCGCCGAAGCACTGAAGGCCATCACCATGCCAACGAGCGCCAACCATATTTTTTTCATAAGACTAAACTCTCCATTGTGTTAAAGCTTCAATACATTGGCGTCAGCTGCAGAGGGGGCTCCTGCAACAGCTTAACCTGTTCGGTGAAGGCCGCAGTCTGAGACAACCAGAAATCAGACTCCGCCATCCACGGAAAACTCTTAGGGAAGGCCGGATCCTGCCAACGGCGGGCGACCCAGGCCAGGTAATACACCATGCGCATTGCCCGCAGCGGCTCAATCAACGCCAGCTCGCGTTGGTCGAACTCGGCAAATTCGCCGTACGCTTCCAGCAAGACGTCCAGCTGCATCAATTGATCGCGCCGCTCACCGTGCAACAGCATCCACAAATCCTGCACCGCCGGGCCGTTACGCGCGTCATCAAGATCGACGAACAGCGGGCCGTCGCGCCACAGAATATTGCCGGGATGGCAATCACCGTGCAAACGGCGCGGCTGCCAGTCCAGATGCCAGTGCGCCTTGATCGCCGCAATCAGGTTGTCCGTTGCCAGCAGGAACGCGTCACGCTGTGCTGCCGGCAACAGACCGCAATCGGCCAACACCTGACGCGGGGCGGTGAGATACTCTTCAACCCCCATCGTCGGCCGTTCGGCGAACAAACGCTCGCCGCCGACCTGATGGATACGGCCCAGGAAACGACCCACCCATTCCAACTGATCCAGGTTGTCTATCTCATATTGGCGCCCGCCCACGCTGGGAAACAGGGTAAAGAAGAACCCACCGTGCGTATGCAGCGTAGCGCCTTGCAGCGCCAGCGGCGCCACCGCCGGAATTTCCGCGCTGGCCAGATCCAGAGCGAACTGATGTTCCTCACCGATTTGTGCGGCGCTCCAGCGCTCCGGGCGGTAAAACTTCACTACGTAGCGCCGGCGATCTTCGTCCATAAACTGATAGACGCGGTTCTCATAGCTGTTCAGCGCCGTCAGGCCGGAATCGACGCGCAGGCCAACCCCTTCTAGCGCGTCCATAATCAAATCGGGCGACAGGGTGTCGAAATTAAAAGCAGAGTTATTCATAACGTTCGTTTGATCGCTGACAGCACGGTGCCGGGAATGAGAAATAGTAGCATTAATGGCGCCTTTCACGAGCTATGCTTTCTCGCACCGCGCGAGGATCAGTCCTTGATAACGCCGCGAGCGCGCAACAGCGCCGTTTTAAAATCTTCTTCGTAATCTTTCTTCAGGCCCGGGATCTGATCCGTGCCGGCGCTGCCGCGCATTTTCAGATGGTAAATAAGAATGTCGTCGCTCAGTTCGGACAACTCGCCCTGGAAGCCCGCTTCCTGCGCCAGCTTTTGCAAAAACTGCATCAAATTGAGATCGGGATCTTCCTGCCAGGCCGGGTGCAACAGCTCGATCAACTCGTTTACGCGATGCGTTTTCATCTCAATATCGTCCAATAGCATGAATAAACTCACAAAGTAACAGGCTTACCCACGCAGTGAAAGAACCGGCTTGTCAATAAAGGTAAATCCTGATGTCGCGCCGGCTTTAGCGCTACAATCAGCGCATCGACAAGGCGGGATAAACGAGATGCATAAAGAAATCAGCGGCGTCATTTTGGCCGGCGGACGGGCCACGCGTATGGGCGGTGAAGACAAAGGCCTGGTGTCGATTGCCGGTATCGCACTCTATCAACACGTATTGGCTCGGTTACGGCCGCAAGTGGCTTCCGTCGCCATCAGCGCCAATCGCAATCAGGCACGTTACCAGGCGAGCGGTTTGCCGGTGATTGGCGATCTGACGCCCGATTTCGCCGGGCCGTTGGCCGGGATGCTCGCCGGGCTCAAACAGGCCCCCAGCGAGTGGGTGGCCTTCGTCCCTTGTGACGTCCCCGACTTTCCCGCCGACTTAGTCGCGCAGCTATGGCGGCAAAAAGGCGCAGCGCCAGCAGCCTTTGCCAGCGATGGTGAACGAGATCACCCTACGCTGGCATTATTGCATACCCAAATAGCGCCGCAGCTGGCCGACTATCTGGCGCGCGGTGAACGCAAGCTGATGCTGTTCTTGCATCAGATTAACGCACAACGCGTGGTGTTCAGCGGGCAGCAAACGGCATTTCATAACCTGAATACACCGGAAGACTGCCTGCACTGGCAGCAAGCACGAGAGCTAAAAACATGAATCGTTCATTGCCCCCTTTGCTGGCCATCGGCGCCTACAGCGGGACGGGGAAAACCACCCTGCTCAAGCAATTGATCCCAATGCTGAAACAGCGCCAGATGCGGGTTGGGCTGATAAAGCATACGCATCACGACATGGATGTGGATACGCCGGGTAAAGACAGCTATGAGCTGCGCAAAGCGGGTGCCGACCAAACGCTGGTCGCCAGCGATCGCCGTTGGGCATTGATGACCGAAACGCCGGAGCAACAACCTTTGGATCTACGCTACCTGGCAGGGCGTTTTGACGCCGATAAGGTCGATTTGATTCTGGTGGAAGGGTTCAAACATGAGCCTGTCAGCAAGATCCTGCTTTATCGGGCCGAGATCGGCAGACCGTTGGAAGACATGCTGGATCAGTTTGTCGTGGCGGTAGCCAGCGACCAGCCGCTATCCATCGCGGCTAAGCAGTTGGATCTCAATCAACCGGAAAGCATCGCCGACTTTATTGTCGAGTGGTTGAAAGGCGCAGCGTAGCTGCGCTTTGTTGCGTTTTACGCATAGCAAAAAGCCCTGAACGTCAGTTCAGGGCTTTCGGCTTTATTTGATGCCTGGCAGTGTCCTACTCTCGCATGGGGAGACCCCACACTACCATCGGCGCTACGGCGTTTCACTTCTGAGTTCGGCATGGGGTCAGGTGGGACCACCGCGCTATTGCCGCCAG
>NZ_JBJZOU010000030.1:0-78738 GCF_057808395.1 Serratia sp. TSO36
ATTACTTTTCAGTCAATTGACAATCATGCTGTATTTTTATGGTTTACTTACGAAAGAGGGAAATAATAAGCAACCATATAATCAATATTAGAAATTTAATAATGACCGATTGAGATTCCTAACCATCAAGGGCCGGCTGCGTTTTGCCGGCGCGGCGGCAGGCGTGCACGCCACCAAACTGCTCTCTGACCGGCTGCATCGGATGGCGAAAAAACGACGGCTTCAGACCCCGGTGCTGGATAAGTGCGCCTGAAAATCAGGTTTTGGCATAAATACGCAGCAAAGCTGGCGTTTTTACGTATTGTCCCGAATCGGCCCTGCTCTCAGCCCACTTCATCGCCATTGATCATGGTTAGGAGATTTAAAAAAGGTCGATTGATTCTCCTAACCATCAAGGGACTACGATGAGTGCGGTAAATGTTGCACTATAACGCCCTGGCGGCGGGGCCCCCTTGATACCGGCTTGCGAATCTACGGATAGGCGGTAAGTCCCGGTACTTGTGACCACCCCATTGGTTAGGAAGAGCCTTCCCCCACCAGGCAGTCTTTTTATAATGCAGCCGTCAGCGTCGGTAACAATGCATGTCTCTTTCGTCTCTATTGCCGCACCGGTAGAAGTTTTCACGAACAAGTTGTAAAGTCCCTTTTCGCCAGGACGGACATGAAGGAAAGCTTTGTCGACTATAGAGGCCGTAACCCCTGTCCTAGATACTTCGGAGAAGCCTAGCGTCCCGGTGTATGCCCCCTGGCCAAAATCCCAGACGGACTTATCAGGAACGCTAGAGGTACGGCAAGTAACCCTCACATGTATCTCGAATCCGTCGTAGGTGGTCTCGGTATCGGGCCAGGCCTTAACCCACGTTTTGTTATCTATTTCCGGGGCGCTGATTACAGCCCAACCCCAACGCCAATGGTGTCCCTTTGCGTAATGGATGTTCAACACTTCACAGCCCTTCCCCCCTGCTGAGATTTGACCGTAATACGGACGGTCTCGTGAGATGTTGGTAGATGGGCTCCAAAGAGTTGCCGTTACGTCGTACGTGGCCCATGACGACGAGAGTACGGTCATGGTCCAACCGGCCTTAGATTCAAGACATAAAATCAAAATTACAAACACGAAGGGGATACGGTTCATGTGACGCCTATTATGTAATTTGTTTATCGGGCCGCGCGTAACATGCTGTCAGCCCATTGTCGCCATCGTTGCTCGTACGCCTGCACCCGCTGCCGGATATCCCCTGGGGACATCCCACGGCGTCGGGACTGCTCAAAAAGCCGCACGCGTCGTTCATGATGGTTTGCTACTGCCCGCGGGGACAGGGTGGTCCCGTCAGCCCCGAACCATATCCCCAGCCAGTCAAACCCTTTTTCCAGGCGGCCAGTTTGTGTTTTGTCCGGATGACGCTCAAAACCACTGAGGTCAAAAAAATCGGCCAGGCGGGCGATGCCACGCCGCAACTGCCAGCGCGTTCGGGTGAGCAGCAAAAAATCATCCATATATCGGGCATAAAACACCTCGTCCGGGTTCAGAGAGCCGTAGTGGCTGTCTATATGGCGCAGCAGACTGCCGCCGTCACAGGCGCTTTCCGCCTGGCCATGGGGTGTCGGTAGCCCGGTGCTTCCCTGTCCCGATAAATGTTGACATCTTCTCTCCGGCCGCAATTTCCGGGGAATAGCCGGAAGGGATATCCATACAAAGATAGGGTTATATATATCAGACAGACGCTTTATGAATTACCGTGCGTAAATCAGTACAGAGTAGTTTATTATTTTTATATTATTCATCTGCAGTGACATACCCTTTTTGAATAATACGCCGGAGACGAAAGTCGTGAACCCGATGGCCGGAAATTATCCACATGTGCCGCCGGGCGTCAACACCGCCCCGGAGCCGGACGGCCGCAAACAGTGTAAAAAGGCGATGTCAGCGGAGAGTGTTTCCCCTCAGAGAAAAGCACCAGCCTCCGATAAATCAGATAATTAACGATACTCTCAGTCAGTATCATCACAGAACACTCTGACTAGTCAGAAAATAATCTCACAGTCCCGACTGAACAGGCTGTTTAATGAATATTTAAACTCCGGTGCGGTTATTTGACCTCCCGGGGATGAAATACCTGTCACGAGGATGTTATCGGTCTGATGTCATGAATGACGACAATGCCGCCTACTTGATGGTTAGGAGATTCAATCGACCTTTTTTGAATCTCCTAACCATCAAGCAACTACACCTAACTATCAAAACAGTGAAGTTACTCGTCTGGAGGTATGCAATACCCTTAAAATATGAATTTCTTTGTCATCAGAACGTAGCGCCCCTATGGGGCGAGCACGGCTGCTTTGCAGCCTCAACCGTCTTTAAGACCCAGCCTCACATCAACGCCGGTGCTGCCTGACCGCCCGGCGGCTCACACGGTGGCGCATCCCCACCGTCGCGCTGACACCGACATAAAATGAGCACGCCTGCGTCGTGAGCCGGCTGGCGCCGACGCCCTTTTCCTGTTCCCTGCCTCCCTGTAGACTCTGCACCATGTATATTCCCCGACCGGCAAAACTGCTGTTCCAGCATGACGATGGCTGGAGCCAGTACCTGGATAAACACGGCGACACCCTCAGCGACTGGACCAAACTCGCCGTCGAGCGCATGCTCGCCTGCGGCACCTGCGCCATGGGCGTACGCCGCTACTGCTACGCCTCACCGGATTGCACCCATGCCCGCTTCTTCTGCCAGAGCTGCAAGTCCAAGGCCTGCAGCAGTTGTGGCCTCAAGGCCACCGAGCAGTGGATTGCCGAACAGCAGCACATCCTGCCCGACTGCGACTGGCAACACATCACGTTTACCATGCCTCACCTGCTGTGGCCGTTCTTCAACAACAACTGGCCCCTGCTCAACGACCTGTTTCGCTGCGCCACCCGCGCCATGCTCCGCTGGGCGCGCCGGCAGGGTATTGAAGTCGGCATCTTTTGCGCGCTGCACACCTACGGACGCCAGCTCAATCAGCACCCGCATATCCACGTCTCCGTCACCCGCGGCGGCCTCAATATCAAACACGGCACCTGGCGGCAGCTGTTCTTTAAAAAGAAAGAGGTCGAGCAAATCTGGCGCAGCGCCGTGGTTTACCTGCTGCGTGACAACTACGCGCAAATCAACCCCAGTGGCCTTCCGGGCCTCGGTCATATCCGTAATGAAGAGCGGTGGCACCGGTATCTGCATGCCCAATACCGGCGGTGCTGGAAAGTGCATTTTGCCAAAAAGACCCGCGGCGCCTGGCGCAGCGTGAAATATCTGGGCCGTTATCTGAAGCGCCCCCCGGTAGCCGCTTCTCAGCTGCGCCACTACCGCGGCGGTGCCGTGGTGCATCAGTATTACGACCACCGCACACAGCAACACAAACGCCAGAAAATCAGCCAGGAGGAGATGCTGCAGCGCTACGTCAGCCATATTCCGGCGCACCATTTTAAAATGGTGCGCTACTATGGTTTTTTGGCCAACCGCAAGCGGGGTTCGCTGCTGCCGAAGGTCTACGACGCGCTGGAGATGACGGTACGGGAAAAACCGAAGCGGCCCGGCTTTGCGGTGCTGATGAAAGGCTTCCTGGGCACCGATCCGTACCAGTGTATCCTCTGCAAAGGTCGGCTGCGTTTTGCCGGCGCGGTGGCAGGCGAGCACGCCACCAAACTGCTCTCTGACAGACTGCATCGGATGGCGAAAAAACGATGGCTTCAGACCCCGTTGCTGGACAAGTGCGCCTGAAAAATAGGTTTTAGCTTAAAAACGCAGCAAAAATAGCCTTTTTACGCATTATCTCGTAACGGTCCTGACCTCATGCAGCTCTTCCTCGCCACTGTTCATGGTTAGGAGATTCAAAAAAGGTCGATTGAATCTCCTAACCATGAACGGCAACGGGAAGGCATTGCCCGCGCGAAAGCCAGAGGGGCATATAAAGGAAGAAAACCCACCGCTCAGGCGAAAGCGCAGCAGGTGATTGAATTGACGCTGGCCGGACTCACCCGCGAAGCGGTTGCAGACCAACTGGGCATTGGCAGGGCCAGCGTCTACCGAATATTAAAAACCTGGCGGCAGCAACATCCCGACGCTATTCTGCCCGGAGAACGGGTGAAGCCTTCGCTCAGCGATAGTGAGCCGTCGACCGAACATGTTACGATAGCGCCATGAAAAAAAATCCAACGCCCCATGATGCCACTTTCCGGCAATTTCTGACGCAACCCGAAATAGCCCGCGACTTCATGGAGATACAT
This sequence comes from Serratia sp. TSO36, assembly GCF_057808395.1. Classification (NCBI taxonomy): domain Bacteria; kingdom Pseudomonadati; phylum Pseudomonadota; class Gammaproteobacteria; order Enterobacterales; family Yersiniaceae; genus Serratia; species Serratia sp. TSO36. The sequence goes on from NZ_JBJZOU010000030.1 coordinate 4,261, forward strand.
TTGCCGGCCGAACTGCGGGCCATCTGTGACCTCAGCACGCTGAAACTGGAGTCCGGCTCCTTTGTCGAAGATGACCTGCGCCAGTATTTCAGCGACGTGCTCTACAGCCTGAAAACCAACGACGGCGCTGACGGTTACGTGCACGTGCTTATCGAGCACCAGTCCAGCCCGGATAAGCACATGGCGTTTCGCCTCATTCGCTATGCCGTCGCCGCCATGCAGCGTCACCTCGACGCCGGCCACAAAACGCTGCCGCTGGTCATTCCGGTACTGTTCTATACCGGCAAACGGAGCCCATATCCTTACTCGACCAACTGGTTGCAGGAGTTTGATGATCCAACGCTGGCCGGGAAACTGTACACCGGCGATTTTCCGCTGGTTGATGTGACCGTCATTCCCGACGAAGAGATTATGGGTCACCGCAGCATGGCCGCTCTGACCCTACTGCAGAAACATATTCGCCAGCGCGACCTGGCCGAACTGACCGACAGACTGTCCGCCATTCTGCTGGCCGGCTATCTCTCTTCGCCACAGGTGATTTCGCTGATACACTATATTATCCAGGCCGGTGAATCGGCGAATGCAGAGGCATTTGTTCGCGAACTGGCCCAGCGAGTACCGCAACATGAGGACGAACTGATGACCATCGCACAACAGCTTGAACAAAAAGGTATCGAGAAGGGTATCGAGAAGGGTATCGAGCAAGGTATCCAGAAGGGTATCGAACAGGGTATCCAGAAAGGTATCCAGTTGGGTGAACAGCGCGGTATTGAAAAAGGTGAGCGTGAAGCCTCACTGAAAATCGCCCGCACCATGCTGGCCAATGGCCTCGATCGCGACGCGGTGATGAAGATGACCGGGCTGACCGCTGACGACCTGGCCCAAATTCGCCACTAATCTTTCGCGTCGACGGGCAGGGCAGCCATTGTCAGATAAAACCGCATCCGTTTCCCCGGAAAACGCCACCTCCGCGCTCAGCCATCTGGCGTTCTGCGCCCTGGCGGCGCTGGGGCTGGCGCGCCAGGACGGTATCGCCGGCACGCCCTATGCCGAAAACCTGTTCCTGATCCGCTGGCTGGCCACCGCCCAAAAGCAAAAACGCTTCCCCAGGAGCGTCGCGATTGACATCCAGTGGTTACTCGACCGCGGCCGCAAGCACGGCCCGGCCGGCAAACTGCGCCAGCATCTGGAATACCTCTGGCGTTCCTGCAGCGGCAACCTGGCCGCTCAATCCGACCTGTTCCGACTCACCTACGCCTCCGAAACCCTGAAAGACCAGGGCTGGGACAATTATGTGCTGGACGCGAAAGAGTGGAAGTCCGGCGTCGTGCCGACACCGTCACAGCATAACGGGTTCTACGTCGAAAAAACGGCGCTGAATGCCGCTTTTGCCCAGGACGGTCGCCATCTGCACTCCGTCACGTTTCGGGTGGTCGGTGACGCCGACCGGTTTATGCATGTGATGGCCGAGTACGGACTGTGTACGCGCCGGCAGGGCAGCACGTCAGCCTGCCACACCATCGCGCTTGAACCGGCGTAACACCACGACCGACACGGTTCACATATTCCGCCAACGGCGCCGCGCCACTCACAACCAGGACGTTATCCACAAATTTGGGGGATAACCTGTGCGCATCGCCGGTAAAAATATTCACATCAAAATGAGGGGCTTGTGCCCGTCGCGCGGTTGACCTCGCCATCATCCCTTGTCTTTCCTCGTCGGTTTTATATTATACTGGTTATACATACAGTATAATTATAATAACACGTTTCGTTTCCGACCAGAGGAGAACATAAAATGAGCAACGCATCACGCACTCGCACACCGCAGGACACGGCCGGCACGCAGGAAAGTCGCGCCAAAGCGCTGCAAAGTGCCATCACCGCCATCGAGAAAGCGTTCGGCAAGGGCGCCATCATGCGCCTGGGCGACAACCATGGCATGGCTGTCGAGCGTATCCCGACCGGCTCGCTCGGCCTCGACATCGCACTCGGCGGCGGCCTGCCGGTCGGCCGCATCACCGAAATCTACGGCCCCGAGTCGTCCGGCAAGACCACCGTCGCCCTGTCGGTGATTGCCTGCGCCCAGCGCGCCGGGCTGCAGTGCGCCTTTATCGATGCCGAGCACGCGCTCGATCCGCGTTACGCGCAGCAGCTGGGCGTCGATATCGGTGACCCGGTGAGACAGTTTTTCTGTCTCATTAGGGTTGTTTTTCACTCATCCTGGTGTTACGTTTTCATCATCTAGAGTTAAACGAGACAGTTTTCATCATTATGGCACTTTACGGCTACGCCCGTGTTTCAACCAGCGACCAGGATCTGACCCTGCAGACACAAATTCTCCGCGCTGCCGGTTGTGAAATCATTCGTGCAGAAAAAGCCAGCGGAAACAGCCGGTCCGGAAGAAGCGAGTTGCAGCTATTACTGGAGTTCTTGCGCCCCGGAGATACGTTGATGGTGACCCGCGTGGATCGCCTGGCCCGCAGCATTAAGGACCTGCAGGATATCGTGTATGCCCTGAATCAGCAGGGCGTAACGCTCAGGGCAACGGAACAGCCCGTGGACACGCGCTCGGCAGCAGGTAAAGCCTTCCTCGATATGCTGGGTGTTTTCGCTGAGTTTGAAACCAACCTGCGACGTGAACGCCAGATGGAAGGGATTGCCGCGGCAAAAGCGCGGGGCGTATACCGCGGAAGAAAGCCCTCAATAGATCCTGCGGAGGTCTGGCGCCTGTACACCACGGAGAAAATGGGAGCCACGGCCATCGCCCGTCAGCTCGGGATCGGGAGAGCGTCAGTGTACCGGGCGCTGGAAAATTATGAGCAGCCGGCGTAGCACCATCCCGGCTGATTCCCTGTTGCAACTGCGGCAACGGCTCGATCGCCTGCCGCCAAAAAGCCCTGAACGTGCCACCCAGATTGCCACTGCCGCTCAGTTGTATGGTATTTCAGTCACGACGGTCTATCGCGCTCTTCGTCTGGTCCTCAGACCACGCACAGCTCACCGCCGCGATCATGGCCAGCCACGGATACTTCCCCCATCTGAACTGGAACATTACTGTGAACTGATTGCCGCGCTAAAACTGCGAACGACGAATAAATCCGGTCGCCATCTGTCAACCGGGCGGGCAATACAGTTGCTGGAAGAGCACGGTGTGGAGACCGTTCAGGGATTGATTAAAAGTCCTAAAGGCTTGCTTAGTAAGCAGACCGTCAATCGCTGGCTTTCCCGCTGGCGTCTCGACCAGCCCCGCCTGTTACGGGAGCCTCCGGCGGTAAGATTTCAGGCAGAAAGCAGCAATGACTGCTGGCAGTTTGATATGTCACCATCCGATCTCAAACATATTGAACGGCCTGACAGGGTTGACCCTGCCCGGGGCGAACCCACGCTGATGCTGTTCAGCGTGGTGGATGACCGGAGCGGTGTTGCTTACCAGGAATACCGGTGTGTGTACGGTGAGGATGCGGAATCAGCGCTGCGTTTTCTCTTTAACGCCATGGCACCAAAAACCAGGTCTGATTTTCCTTTCCAGGGCCGCCCGAAAATGCTGTACCTCGATAACGGGCCAGTGGCCAAAAGCCATGTATTCCAGAATGTGATGCAGTCCCTGAAAGTTGACTGGCTGACGCAGATACCGTCTGACGGTGCGCTCGGAACAGCCGATTTGGGTGGCAATATCGACAATGTAAGCGCCCTGATGGCGCATTTGCTTTATCATGAAAAAGACCTCTCTGCTCAGCATGTTGATATCCTTTTCGGTGTCGGAACCATCAGGAAACAACATGTTGGGTGGAGCGGACAAATCAAATGGTGATTTAGGGACTTATATCACTGGCGCTGACATTGCCCCGCAACGGCCCTGATCTCAGCCAACTCTTCCTCGCCATTGTCCATGGTTAGTGAGATTTATAAAAGGTCGATTGATTCAGCTAACCATCAACGGACCACGATGATTGCGGTAAACGGGACGATGTAACGGCCTGGCGGCGGGGACCCCTGGATACCGGCGGACGAAGATGTGGATAGGCGGTACGTCCCTGCACTTGTGACCACCCCGTTGTTTAGGAAGATCTTTCCCCCCCCGGGGAGTTCTTTTAGAATGCAGCCGTCAGCGTCGGAACGAATGCATGTCTCTTTCGTCTCAATTGCCGCACCGGGAGAATGTTTTACGGCCAAGGTGTAAAGTGCCCTTCCGCCAGGACGGATATGCAGGCGTGGACTGTCGCGTATAGAGGCCGAAAGCCCCGTCCGAGATACTTCTGTTTGCGCCGAAATAGAGCCTGTCTTTACCCCCCGCCCATAGGACCAGGTGGTCTTATCAGGAACACGATCATTACGGCATAATACCTTGGCGTGTATCTCTATTCCGTCGTAGAGGGTGGGCAGCCCGGACCATGCCACAACCCACGTTTTATCTTTCACAACATGAGCCGGTACACTGGTCCAGGTCCACGTGGGAGCGTGGACGTTTGTGGCGATGATCTCCGCCACTTCACAAGCCTGCCCCCCAGCGGATATTTGGCCTGAAAAGGGATTCTTGTTTGTGAGGGAGATCGGGGGGGATATCATAATATGTGTCCATACGTCGTAAGTGACCGAAGATGTGGAGAGGTTTGCGGCCCAGCCGGACTTAGATTGAAGACATAAAATCAGAATTACAAACACGAATGGGATACGGTTCATGTGACGCCTATTATGTAATTTGTTTATCGGGCCGCGCGTAACATGCTGTCAGCCCATTGTCGCCATCGTTGCTCGTACCCCTGCACCCGCTGCCGGATATCTCCTGGGGACATCCCACGGCGTCGGGACTGCTCAAAAAGCCGCACGCGTCGTTCATGATGGTTTGCTACTGCCCGCGGGGACAGGGTGGTCCCGTCAGCCCCGAACCATAGCCCCAGCCAGTCAAACCCTTTTTCCAGGCGGCCAGTTTGTGTTTTGTCCGGATGACGCTCAAAACCACTGAGGTCAAAAAAATCGGCCAGGCGGGCGATGCCACGCCGCAACTGCCAGCGCGTTCGGGTGAGCAGCAAAAAATCATCCATATATCGGGCATAAAACACCTCGTCCGGGTTCAGAGAGCCGTAGTGGCTGTCTATATGGCGCAGCAGACTGCCGCCGTCACAGGCGCTTTCCGCCTGGCCATGGGGTGTCGGTAGCCCGGTGCTTCCCTGTCCCGATAAATGTTGACATCTTCTCTCCGGCCGCAATTTCCGGGGAATAGCCGGAAGGGATATCCATACAAAGATAGGGTTATATATATCAGACAGACGCTTTATGAATTACCGTGCGTAAATCAGTACAGAGTAGTTTATTATTTTTATATTATTCATCTGCAGTGACATACCCTTTTTGAATAATACGCCGGAGACGAAAGTCGTGAACCCGATGGCCGGAAATTATCCACATGTGCCGCCGGGCGTCAACACCGCCCCGGAGCCGGACGGCCGCAAACAGTGTAAAAAGGCGATGTCAGCGGAGAGTGTTTCCCCTCAGAGAAAAGCACCAGCCTCCGATAAATCAGATAATTAACGATACTCTCAGTCAGTATCATCACAGAACACCCTGACTAGTCAGAAAATAATCTCACAGTCCCGACTGAACAGGCTGTTTAATGAATATTTAAACTCCGGTGCGGTTATTTGACCTCCCGGGGATGAAATACCTGTCACGAGGATGTTATCGGTCTGATGTCATGAATGACGACAATGCCGCCTACTTGATGGTTAGGAGATTCAATCGACCTTTTTTGAATCTCCTAACCATCAAGCAACTACACCTAACTATCAAAACAGTGAAGTTACTCGTCTGGAGGTATGCAATACCCTTAAAATATGAATTTCTTTGTCATCAGAACGGTATAGAAAAATAAAAGGGAACTGTGGCACTATCAGCTTACGATACCGTTCATCAGTGTTGTTGCGTGCTTTCACTCCAACAACTGGGTTCGTCAACAACAGGGACGCCAATTCTTCAAATTTGGCATCAATCCTATCTGCCAATAATAATCCAGCTTGTTCAAAGAAATAGATATAAATCTGCTCCCTGTCTGCCTGAGCTGGAGCATCCCACAAAATTTTATTCACCTGACTCTCCTGAGAGCTTCAGGCGTAATGTTGCAATGCGCTGGCAACTTTCGTCATGGCTGATAAAGGTATTCTGCCTGTTTTCACTACGTGCAATAGCTTTGTCAATTTCTGACTCCAGCCAGAAAGCATGTGTGTTTTTCTGATAATCACGCTCTTCTTCGGCCAACTCCTCAGCTTTCTGTCGCATAAGTTTGGTTAAGTCGGTTTGCTGCCGTTTTGCCGCCTGCATGGCAAGCCGTTTAGTTTCTTCATCAATACGAAAATGGATAGTGTCCATTGATGTCCCCTTGGTAAATTCTGTGTTGCTATTTGTGTTGTCATCATAGCACGGACGACAAAACTTGGTAGCATTTTAATGCCGCAAAACGGCATGGAGGCGCCAGCCGTTACTTAATATGGCTCCTTAGGTCAGTGGCGCCGGTAGCGCGGCGTAGCCGCCCTGCTCTGATAGGTTTTACCTATCACATCCCTCGCCCTGCAAGACTAGCTCCGCTAAATGCGACGTATACCGTTGTGTGCGCCGTCGGAGTGGTCACGACAAGGCGTAAGCCGCAGTCGGGGCGTATCTCCGCGTTAGCGGGCCGTTAGGGCCGCTTACGGGCGTGTACGCAGAACATTCAGCAATGCTTCTGACAGCGATAAAATTGTTAGTTACAACATCCATCATTAAAAGCGACACTGTTCCGGCCCTTTGGGCCGGGGCGGGGCCGCTTTTTAGCGGTGGTGAGGGGGTTTGTGGGACTAAGGTTGGCGAATTTCCTTGGTTGGGTAATTTCGGTGGTTCCGGCCTGGGTGCAGGGCTTTCTGCCTGCAGTTGTGACTGCAGGTGCTACTTCAGGTTTTTGCTAAGAGAGGCTGTGAGTTAAGTAAGGCTCCGTTTTTTGCCCGAACGAAGTGAGGGAGGTACTCAACAGCAACGGCGTGAGCCGGTGCGCTGAGTGACTCCCTTTTTAAAGGGCTTAGTTTGTTCAGAAACAACCTTCGAAATTAAGCATATTACTGAGTGCCTTTTCGAAGTTAATGATACTTACGAAGTTAATGACGAAGTTAAGGGTTTACTCGTTGCCGTTCGATGTCAGCAATGACACGGATCGACGTCGGCGGCCGCCAAAATCATGCCGGCATCTGCCGAAATAGGCCGGCTCAATGGCCAACCCAGCATCAACGTCGGAAAACAAGCAGCACAAGCCCCCCGCGGGTCAGGCAGGGTAAAGCAAGTTATGTTCGGAAAATTAGGTTGGAATGGCGCCGGCCCGCTCCAGCAGCAGCCGGTAGAATGCCTCTGGATCACTGTTCAGCAGTCCGGGCTGTTCACGTTTGAGCGTATTCTCCAGCTGCATCGCCTTCAGCGGCGAGCTGCCCATCGTCCACTGCACCCAGGCCTGATAAAAGCCGTTCTGCTTCTGGCGCCGGGCGGTGGCCAGCTTTTTGATGCCGGCAGCGGTGTCATCCAGCAGCGTATCCAGTCGCTGCTCGCTCTGCTGCCGCCTGGCCAGTTCGTTGCCAATCACCTGCTCCGCGTTGCGCTTGAGGTTCTGCAGGTCAGGACTCACCACCCACCGCCGGATCTTTTTCAGCCGGTTTTTCAGCGAGTGCTTGCGCTCGATGTCGATCCCCAGATGCGCAATGCGCACCAGGTGGCGCTCGTATTTTTGCCTGAGCGTTTCGGTCAGGCCGTTTTTAATCGCCCACAGCCGGTACTGGTTCAGCCACTGGCGAATTTCATCCACCTGGATGCCGCGGCTGGTGAAGAAGTTCTCCGTCAGCCAGATGCGCAGTGGCTTGTTCTGACCAGTGTCGGTATCCTGTCCGCGCGACACGATGAGGTAGTCCAGCTGCTCAAGCACCGACAGCGCATGCAGCGCCACGTCATACGCCTTGCGGCCGCTTTCGTAGACGTGCAGTACTCCCATTGCTTTGGCCACGTCTTCAAACGGCAGCATGATCTCAAATGGGTAGTCGCTGTCCGGGTTGTAGTCGCAGTTTGCACCGAGCACCAGGGAAAGCACCGTCAGCGCTTCACGGCTCTCCGACCGCGCGGCAACGCGCATCGGTTTGGGACGGTAGTCCGGGTTATTACGTTGAGTATAGGGGATATACCCCTGCCGGCGCAGATCGATCAGGTCATCATTACGCCGCCAATCGTGACCGCTCATGCGCGCCACCACCTTGCTCGCCATGCCCTTCGGTACTTGGCAGCACAGGTTGGGGGTGTAACGACGATGAATTTTTTGTTGCCCGCGTCGCAACGCATTAGCCGCGCCGCGCCGGGAGCTACGGGATTCATTGATATTGTGCTCAACATTCGCAAATTGGCTATTCAAGTAGCCCGTCGCTTATGTTGCGCCGAAGGAGTTGACCTTTAAAAGGCATAAAACTATACTCCCCGTATAGAGCAACAGCTTCTATACGGTTTAAGTTAGGGCCCCGTTAATCTTTCCCGTCCGCCAAGATAGAGAAGATTCTCGGGGTTTTTGCTTTTCAGTGTTCTGGTAACAACCTCCAGACCCACTTCCCTGCCACCTTGCGGCGTGGCCAACCAAAAATTCTGCTAAACGATCAGTAATCTAGCACTCACGGCTACAACGATCAAGAATGTGATGTCGTTGCATTTCAAATGTGTCTTGTCGACTCCATTTCAATCAATCGCTCAATCATTTCGGCCTGTGTAATACCTTCTCGTTCACACATGCTTTGAAGTTGATGTTTGAGTGAGTCTCTAACAAAAACACGTACTTCTTTATGTGTGCTTTTCTTCCGTTCCAGAGAGATTTGCTGCCGTTCAGCGGCGCTCAACGGACTCCCCTTACGATAGGAACGTTTCGTTCTCGATGAGGAAGTTACTACGCTTGCGGCTTGTGTCATTTCAGCCTCCCCAAGGATCTAAAAAGGATCATTTAGCAGAGACTACTACAAAAACCTTGGCTTAGCAGCTTCAAAGCGATCTTTTCTATCTAGAACCAATGATATTGGCGGATATTGCCCTACATACTGAGATCTGCATCACCGATTTTTACCGTCTTAACGAACCAACCAGGCGAGCAACGCCAGCATCAACAAGTGACCTACATAGCCGTATAAGAAAAATCCTCGCGGCAATAGGCGCCGGTGATTGCCCTGGACACCAGGAACAGCCAGTGGAAACGCCCCCATAATCAACAGTGCCGGTAACACAAGGCCGGCCAGCATCAGCGAGACAGGTAGATCAGCGTTGAGCATCAACACGCTAAGTGGCCAGGAGATGATGGACAGGCCCCGTACCGGCCAAACAGTCGTTACATACCCCGGAAGAGAAACGCACAGCCCATAACTGGCCAACAACACCAAAACGCCGGCGGTACCGTAAGTACCATCTGTAGCACCATAAACACTCCACAAAGCCAACAGAACGACGCCGACTAACAACGGGTTAGGTGAACCTTTGCTCATTGGTCGTGATGCCAGCACAAGCGCTTGCGTTACCACGGCGAACAAGAAAAGAATATTCGGATCAAAGAAATCACGCCCGTCATGTTGCATAACCAAGGTATACCCCGGCTGAGCAACAACGGCCCACAGCCAGAGTCGAGTCGCCTGTGCCTGCAGGACAGGCCGAGCCGCAAGGTTGTAGCCCCACAGCAACGCAAACAGTGGAAATGCCCCCCGCCCCAGCAGCAACAACACCGGCTCATGCAGCCCCAGCGCCCGGTTGGCGTGGTCGAACACCATCAGCACCAGCGCCAAAAATTTCAGTACGTCCTGCTGCAGCGGGGTGAAGCGCACCACCTCGCGTACCTGCTGCAGTTTTCCGCTGTGCGGATCGAACATCGCCATCCGATTCCCTTATTAGTAAGTTGACTGCCAGTCCTGGCCCTGCGCCCAGCGGGATTGCCAGTGCGCCAGGTACTGTTTGGCCACCTCCGGCATGTCGCGCAGCACCACCACATTTTCCGAGTTGGCGCGGTGTGCAGCCCGACTGAAATTGAAGCTTCCCGTTTCGGTCGTCACGCCATCCACAACGATCACCTTGTCGTGCAAAATTTTATAGCTGTTGACCGTCCTGACGTTCACGCCGGCGTTGGCCAGCAGGTTCAATGCCGCCCGGCCGGCGCCGTTCTGGTTGGCCTTCGCATCGACCACCACCCCGACGGTCACGCCGCGCCGGTGCGCCGCAATCAGCGCCCGCGCCACCTCCGGCGAGGTAAAGGCGTACCCCATCAGGCGAATATCGCGCTGCGCCTCACCGATAACGCTCAGTACCAGCTGCTGCGCCGACCCTTCCGGCGAAAACCCCACCTGTACCGCCGGTGCCGCCAACAGGAGCGATGCCGGCAGCCAGCCGCTGAGCACCAGGGCGGCAACGCCAAACACGCGGGCGGGGAGTCGCGGTGCCTTATTCATGATCGTCCGCCCTGTACAGCCGCGCCTGCAGGTGTTTCAGGCCCATGAAGACCAGCAGCGGCAACGGGACAAGCGCATTGCGCCAATACAGCGGCAGGTCGCTCAGCGTGTCCCACTGCACATATCCCCAGACCGTCGCAGCCCCGGACAGCAAGACCGCAGTGATTAACAAGATGCCCTGCGTCGTTGAAACATTTTGGGTTGTATTCATGCGTTTTTTCCTTTAGGTAATGCCGTGCGAGACTGGGGCTCGTCACCTGTCTCGCGCGGCGTTGGACAAGGCAAGCCGCGTCAGTCGCCGCCCAGGGTTTTTTCTTTGTTCAGCTCTCGCTCTGGATGGGTATCGCGCACCAGATTCTGTTCGTCCTGCTGCAGCCGACTGCGGGTCGATACCGGCTCGCGCGCCACCTGGCGGACAGCGGCATCGCGCAGCAAGGCAGCATCCTGGCCCATCACCTCCTGCATGACCGCCTCCGGCAGACGGTCTTTCACGTCTTCGGCGCGCAGTTCGCCGCGCGCAAGCAGTGCACGCAGCTGTTCGTCATTAAGCCCGGCCAGCCGCTGCGGATCAGGAGCGTTCGGTTCACGGCCCAGTTTGTCGGCCTGCGCCTGCAGTTCACGCTGCAGACGTTCTTCCGGGCTCTCCGGCAATGTGATGGCACTGTCGGACGCGCCGCTCTCTCGGGCAGTGGCCTTGAGCGTCTCGTCATTCACCCACACCCTGCCGCCGGTCATCGCCTGGGGATTGAACGGCACTTCGTCCCCCTGCAGCCGCACCACCACGCCACTGTCGGGATAGCGCGCCGCCAGCCGGATACCGTCCTGCATCGTCCCGGCCAGACGGGTTTCGTTGTTGCGACTCCCCTGCAGCGCCACAAATTGCGCGCTGTCACTGCCCAAAACCCGACCCTGCGTCGGCAGTCCGCCGACGCTTTTCCCCTGGGTGTCCGCCAGTGGCGCCAGCCAGGCGCCGGCGGCTTTGCCGTTGGCGTCATACATCGGCAGCATGGCGTGGGGCTGCGGGTATTTTTTGCCCGGCGACACATAGTGCGCCAGCGTGTCGCCGGTAAGTTGGCTATCGCGCAGCACCGCGCGCCCCAGGGCGTTGTCGGATAAAGAGACCGCCTTGCCGTAGAGGTCGGCGGCCGCTTTCTGGCTGCCCGGCGTCATCCCCATCACCGCATCATGGGCCGTGGTGCGTTCCTTCGCCTTGCCGATGGCTTTCAGCCACCCGGCTTCGTTATCGGTGTACACCTGCACATGCTCCTTGGCGCGCGACAGCGCCACATAGGCCGACGCCCGGTTGACCAGCGGCTCACGCCCGCCTTCCACACCCTCGAGCGTGATGGCAAAACGTTCGCTGGCCCCCTGGGCACCGTGGGCGGTGATGGCATAGGCCAAATCGACGTGCCGGTCTTGTTGCTGCTCGCGGGGATTGACGGTACGGGTCTGTTGTCCATCGGAGAGCGTGACCACGTCACCTTTTATCACCTCGACCGTCCAGGTGCTGTTGGCCACATGCCCGCGCTCGACGTCCGATTTGGAGAAGCGCATGCGGTCGCCCACGCTTACCTCGATGGTGCGCGGGTTGTACAACGTGACGCCTTCGCGCACCGCACTGGCCGGGGAAAACTGCCGGGTATTGCCCTCGTTGTCCTGCAGGCTGACGGTACGGGACTGACTGTCGATGTCGGCCATCCGGTAGTAGGTGTTATCCAGCAGGACGACGGCGTCCCGGTGACGCGCCCAGGTGTCCAGCTTGCGCAGCTCGCCGTCACGGATATTGGCGGTCTCAAGGATGGGCAGATTGACGGACGCCCCCTTCAGCTCGCCCGCCGCTTTACGTTCCTGGTGAATACCGGCATTGATGATGTGCCGGTCGGCATTAAGGTGGGTGATGATCAGCGTATCTCGCCGGGCTGCCTCGGTGCGCCCCAGATAATCGCTGACAATCGCGGCATGAATGTTATCCGGCCCCTTGGCGGGATATTCAACGACCGACTGCGCCGGCACCCAGGCATCGGCTTGTCGGGGCACGTTGGCCGGCGCCACGGCGCGCACCACGTCCAGCGCGCCGGGCACATCGTTATCAATCATCTTGTACACCGCCGGCTTCAGCTCGGGGGTCTGGCGCACAATCTCTTTCATGACCGCCATATCGATGGCGCTGCGCCCCTGCGCCAGCCGGAATGGCGCGCCCGGCGCAATCGCCTCCAGCTGAGCCTCGTCACCGCTCATCACCGCGCGGCCGTTGCCCTCGGCAATCAACGCGTAGGTGCGCGCCATGTCGCTGTTGCCCACCATCGAACTCTCATCCACCACAAACAGCGTGTTGCGGTAGTCCGGTTTCTCGCCGCCGGCGACCTTCAGCCCCTCATCGTGCAGGAACGACGCCAGCGTTTGGGCATCGACGCCGGCCGCCTGCATTTCCCCCACCGCACGGTGCGTTGGCGCCAGCCCCACGACGCGCGGCCGCTCGCTTTCAGGCAACTGCTCTATACCGGCGAGCACCGCCTTGAACTGGGTGGTTTTCCCCACACCGGAATAGCCCTGGATGGCCACAAACCGGTCAGTCGTACCGAGAATGAGGTCAACACTCTCTTTCTGCCCCTGCGTGAGCGAACTTTGACTTGATGCCAGTTGATTTCTCGCCGATTCACTCATCAGCGCCGGCATACTGTCTTTGCCGTCGGCGATCAGCCGGATGATGCTTTTCTCTGCCTCGAAGCTGGCACGCGAGACCAGCAAATCCGCCCCAACGCCGTGCGCGACCTCGACTTTCAGCAGCTCTCCGCGTTTAACCTGCGCATCGATTTCCTTTTGAATAGAATCTATCGACACACCTTCGGCCGCAAAATCGAGACTGCCGGCGAGCAGTTTGGCCTGGCCAAACGCGACGCTATCCCCTTCCAGCGTCGGAATGGCCAAATGAATGGCCTGCTGTGCCGGGGTAAACAGTGATGATTTTTGCCCGGCGATCGCGGCATCAAGCGAATCGATGCCGGCCAGTTGTTTGACCTGCTCGCCTGCCAGACGGTACGCCGGATGCTGAGCGACTTTTTCCTGTGTTTTGCGCGCATCGAGCGCTGAATACAGGGTGATGTGTCCGCCGCTGCGGGCGATGCCACTCAGCGTGGCGCTGTTAAGCTCGTTTTTCTTCACCGCGGCATAGACCACCGCCGTACTGCTCACCGATGCGCCGAGGCTTTCCACATACGCCGGCGCCACCTTGACGGCGCTGAAGACGTCGCTACCGACCGCAAGCGCTCGGTCCGCCGGCTTCTGTGTCGCATCCGGCTCGCCGGCCACGCGCACCTGCAGCCCGCCGGCGCCGGCACGAACAACCGTCAGCGCCGTGCCGGCCTTCAGCGCATCTTTGCCCCGTCCTTCCTGACCTAACACCCGCAGGCGTTCACCGTCGGCAACAGCCATCGTGCCGACCCGGAACAACGACCAGCCCTTGTCCACCTCTTTGACAGCAAGCGTGTGATTTTCACCCTCGGCGTTACGCAACACCAGGTTACGCGTTTGCGTGCCGACCCGGTCGATAACGAACCGCTCGCGCTGCCGGCTCTCCGCATCCCAGCGTTCCATCACCATGCCTTCCCGGTAGGTATCGATGGCGCCCCGATTTTTGCTGTCCAGCCATACCGGTGTCAGCGTCGCAACGGTGGTCTCTTCGCGTCCCAGCAGCCCGGTATTTTTCAGCTCGTCACGTATCATGGCCGTCAATATCCGCTGGTCGGCCGGACCGTTCACCTGCGCAACCGCCTGCCTATCTTCAACAAATGCCTGCACCACGCCTTTGGCCAGTTCGCCGAAACGCTGCGCCTTGTCCGGCTCGCTCACCACCTCTGCCGGCACCGCCTGACGGCCACTGAACTGATAGCGGGGTACACCGGCCTCCTTCATGACGGTGAGGGCATTGCCCGTTCCCTTGCGCTTTTCGGTATCCATCAACACCAGCTGCACGTTGTTACGTACCGCGCCATCCAGCAGCGCCACGGTCTCCTTGAGCGTCAGTTTCTCCGCCTGATCAACGACCAGCGTGCTGTTCGGCGCAAACAGCGCCTCGCTGCCGAGCGCGGCGCGCGTCACCACGCGGCCTTCATCGAGATGGACGCTTTGCTGCAGATACTGCTGTGACTGCCTATCAACGGTCAGCACGGTGGCGTCGCGGCCCTGCTCACGAGCCAATTCCACCACTTCCGCCACACGGGAACGGTTCACCGATGCGCCCCCAATGCCCGACAACACCGCCAGCGCATGTTGCGCCAGCTGCTGCACGGCATCGCTGTAGGTTGGTATGCTGCCGGTGCGCGGGTCAGACTTTGGCGCGCCGATCACCACCGCGCTCTCGTCAAGGTGCGTGCGGCTCAGCTGCGCCACGCTCAGCTCATCGAGCAGATGAATATCGGAGGTAAAGACGCCCTTCTCCTTGTCGAGCGGAATAAGCTGCTCGCGCTCGATGGCGCGGTCGATGCCGTCACGCACCGCGTCCAGCATGCCCGGCTCACCGGAGAGGTAGCTGATGGCCTTGTTGGCCACCTGGTTGTGCGTGAAGTTGACCTGCCGGTCAGACAGCGCCGTAATGGCTTGTCCCACCGCCTGGTCGACAAGCGCGTCGCCCCCCGCTTCCAGCGGCGTTGGGGACGGCGTCACCAGAGAACTTGACTGCGCCTCGGCCATGTAAGCCTGAATATCAAAACCGGTGGCCTTCATTTCCTGCATCAAGACAACAGCAAGTTCCGTCGGGTCGCTGGTCACCTTGGCCTTGCGGGTATCGAGCGTCGCCATATCTCGCGACTTGAGTGACGCATCAGGGCCGGCGGCGGCGTCGATGGCATGGCTGCGCTTGGAGAACACATCAATTACTGAGTCCATATTGTCGGCCTCCCACATACCGTGCGGCCCGACCGTCTTGGTCTTGTACCCCATCGCTTCAACTTCCTGCCGCATGATATGGCGGTATATTTGGCCGAAGGCCACCTGATTGGCATAGACGCTCTCGATAAACCCGGTCTTGCCGACCGTATCGGAGGACAGGGTCTGCCACTTGCCGTCATGCTGCGTGACGTTGGCCACCACCGCATGGGTGTGCAACTGCGGGTCCAGGTCGCGCGACGTATCGTGGTTAAAGAGCGCCACCACCAGGTTACCGGTCAGTTTGGTCTCGGAGACGCCGCCCTCCATCACCCGCGTCGAGGCCAGCTTCTCCACCTCCCGCACCGCGACCTCTACAGCGTGGTTATGCGCGGCGATAAGGCGTTTATCGCCGCCCAGCATAGCCAGAACGGAGATGCTCTTGGGCGCCGAAAACGTCAGATCATAGCCGGGGCGGTGCTTGTTCTCGTTGCCGACCATGCGGGTCAGGTCACTGCCGTCCGGCAACTTGCCTTCCAGCACGGCCACGAAATCTTTGACGTCCACCTTGCCCGTCAGGCCCAGGGCTTCCGCGCCCTGGCCCACCCAACGTTCGTCCATGCTGCCCAGCACGTAGTAGTTGTCCTGATGGGTGTAGTAGTCGCCGGCTTTACTGGCAGGGCCGACCTGGCCAATGCTCATCATATGCGATGCCCTCCCGCAATTCGACGCCACTTGTCGCGAGGTATATCCCATTGACATATCCCGCGAAGGGCTCCACAATGGATATACATTACGTATATCCACGATAGGAGGTGTTTCATGGAAACTACCGTATTTCTCAGCAACCGTAGCCAGGCCGTTCGTCTGCCCAAAGCGGTGGCACTGCCTGACGACGTCAAGCGTGTGGAGGTCATCGCCGTTGGTCGTACCCGCATCATCACGCCCGCCGGCGAGGGCTGGGACAGCTGGTTCGATGGTGAGGATGTCAGCGCCGATTTCATGACGTCACGCAACCAACCAGCAATGCAAGAGCGGGAGGCGTTCTGATGTTGAAGTACCTGCTGGACACCAACACGTGCATCTTCACTATCAAGAATAAACCCGCGCACGTCAGGGAGCGCTTCAGCCTGAATACGTCTCGCCTGTGCATCAGTTCGGTCACGTTGATGGAGCTGATTTACGGTGCAGAAAAGAGCCAGGCACCGGAGCGCAACCTGGCTGTGCTCGAAGGGTTCATCGCGCGCCTCGACGTTCTGAACTACGATGCCGCCGCCGCGGCGCACAGCGGCCAAATTCGGGCCGAATTGAGTCGACAAGGCCTCCCAATTGGCCCATTCGATTTGATGATTGCCGGTCACGCCCGCAGCCAGGGGCTGATTGTGGTCACCAACAACACGCGGGAATTTGCGCGTGTTGACGGGTTGCGTATCGAAGACTGGTGTTAACTGCACAATGCAATATCGACTTTTCACGCTTGGGCCAGCACGGTGAATTTCTATCATTTCATTGGCCCCCCTGGTCTTCGTTAATGTCTTTCGTGCGATACCCCATCAACTCCACGCTATTTTTCAGCACAGTGAAATACATTTCAGATAAAACGGGCAGCAAGGGGTGTACATCATTAAGAAAATCAAGACGATCTGTTGATAAAAATACCGGTTCGTTGTCAAGAAAGCCTATATTGGGTATCACAATGTGAGTGTGTAAATCAGGATCCAACTCTGGTGAGGTGTCATGGTTAATCACAGCACCAATGATAGAAAACTTTCGCTGAATCGAATGGTCAACCGGCGGCTTAACCAAAAGCGCCATCAATTTGGCCATTTCATCTAAAACGCTATCAATCGCATTGTTGTGCGCGTCGAACAAGCGAAAGTCATTCCCAACTAATGCCATGATTGACACGCTCTTAGGTGCGGTGAATGTCAGCTCGTAGCCAAGGATGTACTTTCCTTGTTTAATATCCTCACCGGCCCCTACATCCTCAGAGGTAAATTCACCCTCGAGTATATTGATGAGTTTTTTTTCATCAGCACTCTCGCCCAGATTTAAACCCAGCCAATCAATCTTGCGATTAATCCAAACCCGGCGGCGGACACCCAATAAGTTCAGTACACCATCTTTACTGTCATCAAAATAATGTGCGGCAGCCTCAGCAGCCCGAGTAATAGTCCGAAATTCCATTACAAGCTCTCCTGTTCGTAGCTGATTAACCTATGGATGTTGATGTCACCGGCGTTACCTCCGAAGCCGACCTGGCCAATGCTCAACATCAGAATTCATCTCCTGGTTCGCTGTCCCCACGATGAACTTCAGACAGTTCGCGCCGATGCCTGTCGATATTGATGTTGGTTTCTTCCCGGCGCTGCATGGCTTGCTGCCCCATCGACTGCTGCTGCGCCTGCCAGGCCTCATATTGTGCGATGTCCACCACTTCGCCGTCGCCGCTGATACCGGGGGGCATATCCCCCCGTTCGGCATCAACATCACCGGGCGCAGTTTTCTGTATCAGTTCCGCCTCCTGCCCCCCTGTCACGGTGGCAGCAGCTGACACGACAGGCACATCACTGGCAGGGTTCTCTGTCGGCACCGTACTCACGACAGAGACAGGGGCATCAGCGGTTTCGCTCGCACTGACTACCGGCAGGATAGGGGTAGCAGCGAACAAGGCATCCATATTGCCGGTTTCGGCTTCCCGCATTTCGATCGCCGATACAAGCCGCCCATCGGCAGCGGCATCCATCTTGCGAGGCTCATAGGGGTGCGCGACCTGCCTGACTTTTTTGTATACCATCTGCAGCCTGACGGCCGGGTACGGCCCCGGCAGCGTCACATAGCAGCACAAATCAGGCAGCGTCTGGATGTCGCTGTAGCTCACCAGTTGCATACGCTCCAAATCCTTACCGACGGACACCCCGTCCCTGACGGGGTCGGCCCCGTAGGAAAACTGCTCAGAGGCCTTGCGATACTCTTTTTCACCCACCTCGCCGGCGGCGAACTCGGCACCCACGCGATCCGGTACGCTGAAGAGGAAACGGGTACGCAGCACCCCGAACAGGGTGGCCGCCGCCTTGACGCCATAAATATCTTCAAGCTGAGAGTAGGTCTGGAATCCCAACACAAAGCATCCGCCGAACTTGCGCGCTTCCGGCACGATGGACACCAGATCAGGCAGTTTGTGCAGGGTGGGTAATTCATCGGCAAAAATCCAGACGCGGCGGTCCGGGTTCTCGCCCATTGATAACAAGCTGTGTGAGGCGATAGAGAGCCACATGGAGATCAGCGGTTTGAGCGCCTTGTGGCTGGCTGAATCGGAGGTCAGGAACAACCAGCCGTTTTTGCCGTTGTCCTTCACGCCGCGCATCCAGTCACGGATGGTGAACGGTGCCCCCAGTTTCTCTACGCCCTGCATGTAACGCAGTGCCTTGGCATAGTTGGTCAGCACGCTGCGAATGGAGATGGCGGTCTTCTCGATTTTGCCGTCCACCAGGTTGGCCGCCGGCGTGCCCTCCAGATAAGCACGCAGCCGCGGCAGATCGATGGACAACAGCGTATTGAGCAACTTGGCGTAGCTGCGATCTTCGTCATTGCGCATGCGGTAGGCCGCTTCCACAAAGATGGTGCGGGCCGACCCCTGCCAGAACGGATCTTCGTTGCTGCCCATGGGGATAAGGATATCGGCGACGTTCTCAAAATCCGGCAGTGTCAGACATTCCGACCATAAATCCCAGCCGACGCAGCGTGCATCCTGCGGGTTGAGGATTTTATCGTGCTGCGGATCGTAGTAGTCTTTGACAAAATCACAGGACTTGTCGTAGACAATAACCATGTCACCGCGTTTGCGGGCGTAGTCCATCACCTTGCGATACAGCCGTGACTTCCCCGTACCGACGCTGCCCATGGCGCAGAAGTTTTTGACCTCGCTGTTTTTTAGCAGCGGCAGGCCATCAATAATGATATCGGACGCCATACCATCGCGTTTGAGCATGTTGGCCACCACCGCAGGGTTATCGGTGAGTGTTCGCCCGCCGGTTATTTCATCCTCGCTCTGCTGCTTGCCCTGACGGCCAAGTATCCACACGGTGACCACAAAACCCGTCACACACGCGGCCGCCGCCACGATGCAGGCAAAGATCCCTTCACGCCAAATCAGCTGACCGCAGTAGGAGACGTAACTGTCGAGCAGCACCTGTTTGGCGGTGTAGGTCAACGTCTTGCCGTAATAATCCAGATGGTAGAGGGTCTCTGACGGCGATATGCTCGGCCAGCCTTCCACCATCCAGACCCACCAATAAATCAGGCCGTTCGTGAGGTTCTGGATGGACACGCGCCACAACAGCGTGCAAATCGCCACCAGGAAGAAGGCGATAAACAGGCAGTAGAAAATCAGGTTGCCGATCTGCGTGAACATGCGCAGGCGCATAAAGGCGATCTGCCCGCCCTGCGTCATGTCCTTGGCGTTAAAGCTCATCAACACCTCCCTTTGCTACGGCCAGAATGCAGGCTTCACGTTCACTGTCGGTTAATCGACTGAGGGCCAGCAGGGCACCGCGCATCACATGTGAGGGGCTGTAGAGGGGGTTCTCAGCCACCATACGCTGCAGGCGCCCAAACGTACCGTCATCGAGTCGCAGGGTGGTGGTATGCGTTTTGGCAGAGATCTTAGCCACCGTTACTCACCTCCCTGTTTGCGGGATTTAATAAGCTCCAGAGCGGCGGTAAATGCAGACAGGCGATAACGTCCGATATCGGCAGAGAAGACAAAACCAATAATGCATAATATAAATATATTAGGCACATGATACCCAAGAGTTCCTAGGTTAGCGCGGATAGCGAAAACCATACAGAGCAAATTTAAAATGGCCGCAACCAATATATATGTACGCGCTTTCTTAAC
Source organism: Serratia sp. TSO36 (assembly GCF_057808395.1). Classification (NCBI taxonomy): domain Bacteria; kingdom Pseudomonadati; phylum Pseudomonadota; class Gammaproteobacteria; order Enterobacterales; family Yersiniaceae; genus Serratia; species Serratia sp. TSO36. The sequence continues at coordinate 24,493 of NZ_JBJZOU010000030.1, forward strand.
TAACAAACCCAGCACTTTGGAAGTATTGCGAAAAGATGCAGGTATCGACAAATAAAAACTTCTCATACTAAAAAGCATCATTGATAGCAAAAATCCAAAAAAGGCATCAAAAATTGAAGAAAATGCCTCATCATCTGATATGCCAGTGGTAACTCCAAAGGCAACCAGAGGAATGCAGACAAGCCATAAAATGAGCGCCAAACAAGGCCATGCACAACTCCAAAAATCAGGAATTTGAACACCCCCCGAATTAAGAATATTTTTTAACTCTGTAGCTTCTTGTTGAACTATTTTATGCGTAACCATCATTTACCACCCCGCTCTTTATTGAATTTATCTTGCATGGCCTTTGCTTGCTCCATCATTTCATCTTTACTACTGGCTCCAGATATACTTTCCTGCTTCTCTTTTTCAAGATTATAATTTTTATTTTGTGCGGTTTGTTCTGATGAATGATTTTGCTGCAGTTCGTTTCTCTGCCCTTCAACATTTTGCTGTTGGCTATGAATATCTGTCTGAGTTTTTTGTTGGGCTGTTTGGTTATTATCAACCATACCATTAACCTGAGTTCCCACATCATTGCGTATGCCGGCCTGCACTGTTCTTTTTTCAACCGCGCTCTGGTGATTGTTATAATCAGCCTGAATATCCTGGCCGGCGCCTCCGCCACCAACAGACCCCATCCCTGCGCCAAGCGAACTGCTGCTGGACTGATATTGCGAATCCACCTGCGGCGCCACCTGTTCACGCACAAAATCACGTGCAAGCGACTGACGCGCGGCAACGGCGTCCTGCGACTGACCGGTCAGAATGTTGCCGGCATCGTTTGGCGCCTTGTCCATCACGTACTGCGCAAACTGCTGGCTCAGGTTCTCGCGCATATCGCCACTGAGACTCTCGGTACGCGAAGCCTGCTGTGACAGCTCCTGGCTGCGGGTATGTGCACTGCTGTATTGTTCGTAGCTGCTCTTGGCGCCCGACAAGGACGAAGAAAGCTGATCAATGCGCGAGTCCGCATTGTTATCCGTATGACTGCCGGACTGGCTGGTGCGCTGGCTGGTCAGGTAGTCCATCCCTTCCTTAAAGTCGGCCGCAGCCTGGGCGCTCTGGTCGTGACGGGCATCATCACTCGCCCGCGTTCCACTCCTCGCAGAATGAGATTCAGAATCAGACCATTTAATTCCGGCGTTGCCTCCACCATATCCTTCTAACGTCGCCCCAGTTCCCAACACTCTTAGCCCCGCAGAACCACGAACGCCAACTCTTGCATCAAATCCCGCTGATTTATCAGTGGCTCTTGCAGCCAGCTCCTGGGTTGCCTGTTCATTACTGACATTGTTGGCCTTGGCATAACTTTCCACCGCGCTCGCCATTTTGTGCGCCGCGATGCTGGACTGGCTGTTTTGCGCCGTATCGGCACCGCGGGTCATGCTGTCGCTGCTGCCACGCTGACCGGTAAACTGCGACAGTTGCGTCCAGGCGCTGCTGATATTGCTGTTGAAGCCCTGCATGGATGTCTGCGCCTGGGTCTCGGCTTCCCGCGCCATTTCCTGCTGCGCGGTCGCAATCTGCTTCGTCACACCGATATCCACCGGCAGTTTGGACATCGCGCCGCTCGCATCCCAGACGCTGCTGCCATCGCCCGTGCGGGTCTGCGTGCCGCCGGTCGGCAGTTGCGCGGTCATCTGGCCGGCACGTACGCTGCTGTTGGTATCCCAGGTGTTACCCTGCACGTTGTCGGTTTGCATGTTGTTGAAGCTGTAGTTGGCATCCGACACGCTCATCGCCGCCGACGCAGCCGAACTCTGGTAGGCACCGGTCATGCTGTGGCTGACGCTCATCAGCCCCTGCCCCAGCCCTTTGGCGATATACCAGGAGATAAACGGGATCATGCCGGAGATATAGCCGGCGGTATTGGCCAGATCGGAGTAGTTCAGCTTCACCGTGGACAGGTTGCTCAGCACCACGGGCGAACCGGCCTTCTGGCCGTAGAACGCCATAGCGCTGTTAAGAATGGCGTACAACAGCGGCCAGCTCATCACCCACAGCCAGCCGAACACGTAGGCTTTGGCCACTTCCTTGCCCTGGTTCACCATACCGATCAACACTAGGATGGGGAACATCCCCATCATCATGCCGATCAGAATGACCTGCAGCATCGGTAAGGAGCGCATCATCACCTGCCCGAGCGTCGCCTGGGACAGTCGCTGCTTCTCGATGGACGACGTGCTGGCGATGTTGAGCATGCCCGCCGTGTCACCGCTGCGCGCCGAGTAGCTCATGATGCCGCTGCGCAGACCGTTCATGACAATGTTCTGCTTGATGATGTCGCTGGCCGTCTTCTGGTTCTGGTAAAAATACTGGTAGCTGTTCCCCAGCAGCTGCCCGAACAGCAGATCGCGGTCTGGACGACCGCCAAGAATGCGCCGCGCATAATAGTTGTAAGTCGGACTGCCGGTTTTCGCTTCCAGGCCCAGCATGTTCTTCAGCGGCATCGCAGCTTCTTCACAGGTCTGGAAACGGCCGTCCTTGTTGAACACACCGCGAAGCGGACTCGGCTGGCGGAAGATCAGCGCATACGGATCTTCGGAATGCATCAGCTCCTCAAAGCTGTACTTGTGATTGAGCAGCATGTCGCCCACCACACAGTTCTGTACATAGTCGGCAAACAGGTTGGCCAGCTCCGGGTTCTGGGCGGTGAAGTCGGTACTTCGGGACACCAGTGAGGAGCCGAACAGCATGCCGGTCTTGCTGTAGGTCACCGCATCCGGCTGACCGAACACCATTTCGTAAGCCAGCACCATGGCGTAACTGATGCGGGTAATGATGGTCGCCGGCAGCACAATGCCCAGCGGCACATTGGCCACTCGCTGAATCGAACGCTGATTGGACAGATCGATGATTTGCACCGGCTGCGCTTTGGTCAGCAATGCCGAGGAGAACACCAGCACAAACACCCAGCCCAGGATATCCATCAGGTCGCGGCGGGCGGTATACCGCGCGGCCAATACCAACACGCTTACAGCCACCGCAAAATTCCGTATCCAGTCCCAGGTATCGGTCTGCATGAAGGCCGCGACCGCGTTTAGGTTTTGCGCCAGCCACTCCGAGCCGGCGGTAACATAGATTTCCGTCATGTTATTGCGCCTCCCCGAACTGATAGTTGTTCTGGTAACGCGTCAGCAGGCGTGCCGACACCTGCTGACGCATGTAACGCATCTGCTGCTCGACAACCAGCAGGGCATCGGTCTGCACCTGAACGCGCGATTGCAGGGAGGCGATAAGCTGCCCGGCCTGCGTGAAGTTGTTGTTGATTTGCTCAACGGTGGCCTCCGGGTAGTTCCCGGTCGCCAGCATGGCGCGCGCGCCGCCCATCAACTCCTGCAAGTACTGCATCAGGATGTCGTACCCCACGTAGTCGGCCAGTTGGTGCACCATCGCGTTGGACACGCCGAGCATCTGCGGGTCGGTCAGGTAAGTCAGCAACGGCACATGCGTGCTGGAAATCAGTCCCTTTTCCGCATCCGTCAGCCGTTCGTCGCTGCGGGCCTTGCTCTCGATGCTGAACAGCATTTTTTTGATTTGCCCTTTCAGCGCATTGTCCGGACTTATCGTCGTGGTGCTGTCGGCCACCACCTTCAGGCACTTATCGCTGTCGTTGCAGTGATAAACGCGTGCGGCGCCCCCTTCCATCAGTGCCTTGATGATGCTCTGATCGGTAGTGCGTGGCGGTAGCGGCGTGATTTCGCCGTTGGGGCCGAACACCAGCGAGCCGGTCAGCGTCATCACGAACTCCTTCAGCTCCTTGTTGCCGTCGAACATCCGGTTTTTGGATAACGCATCCCACATGATGTTAATATTCTTTGAGATACGCTCCTTATCCTTCTCTCCTGCCCGGTCACGCACCGAGTCCCCTTTGCCACCCACCGTGCAGCCCTGCCGCGAGGCAGCCCAGTCTGCGAAGATGTTGGATTCGCCGGCAATGTCCTGGCAGACCTTCTGCTGAGAGACCTGCGTGCGCGGGAACAGCCCGCCGACAATGCCCTGCGCCGCCTGACAGCTGCTCATGTTCATGCTGTTGATGTCGCTGGCCATTTTCTGGATGAAGTCTTTGGCGTCTTTCAGCTCCGGCACCGTGGTCTGCAAAGCCAGATCGAAGAAGTAGCCTGCAGCGTTGGACATGATCTGTTTGGTGAAGCGCTGCAGCTGCTCGCCGTTGATAAAGCTGAATGCCCCCAGGTACGCATCGATGCCGCCGCAGCCGGCATTAATATCCGGCAACGACATCGAAATCAGCTGGATTTGTTTGACGCCGGTGCGGGCGTAAATCGATCCGCCCGAGATATACCCGGCCGCCTGCCCCTGCCAAACCGCCGGTGCCGTGGTGTTGGACGCAAACCCCAGCTTGTCAAAAAACTGGTTCATATCGCTGTTCATGTCGGCGACAGCCGGCGCCGTCAAAAGCAGCCCCAGCGCGATGCCCCCAAACCGAGTGCGTAAAGTCATTGTTGACCTCTCCTCATCAGCGCTTCCTGTAACACGGTATCCAGCCGCGCCATAAAGCCGCGCTCATCACTGGCCCCCTGGATCATCGGGTAAGTCGCCAGCGTATTGACGTTCACCAAAAACGTTGTCGGCGACGCCACCGGCAAGCCGGGGAAGAAGGTACGCATTACCTCCGGCGGCGCCGGGATGGCCTCCGGAAACGTGGCATCACCCTGGCCGTCGAAGGTGTAGGCGAACACGGAAAAGCCGACCCGCTCCGACAGCGATTTCAACAGCGGATCAAACTGATGGCAGTACGGACAGTGCCCCTGCATAAACAACACCACCTTCCAGTCATTGAGGTTGACGCGCGCGCCGTTGCTGAGCGTAAACCAGCGTGGCGCTGCAGCCGGCCGCGGAGCGGGGACGGACGTCGCTGATTGCGCCCGATTGACGCCGGCGTTTTTCTGCAGCGCCGCTATCTCATCAATCGTGGAGCCATGTGCCAGCCCGGTTAACAGCAGCGCCAGCCAGGCGATGTTAACGATCCGCATTCTGCACCTCCCCGGCCCCGTGCTGTTCGTCTGTGCTCGCCGGCGACGGCGCCTGTTCACGATGTGCCGCGATATAGGCCTGCTTTTCCGCCTCCTCACGCTGCCGTTTGGGGACGCGCGCCAGCTCATCGAGGATTTTGTAGCCGCCGCACACCGTCAGGGTGAGCGCGATAAACTCGGCCAGCGTCACCGCCATGTCCGGCGCCCGGTGCACCAGGCCGGCCACAATATGGAACCAGATCCCGAAGGCCGCGACCCAACCGCCGGTCGCGTCGATGTCAGGGAATTTAAATTTACGCATTCAACGCTCCGTTAATAATTGGGTTTGAAGTCGGTAAAGACGTTCAGGAACTGTTTGGCCAGATCGTCCTGGCTGATAAAGCCATAGGCCAGCGGCTTGACCGCGCCGCTGCGCGGGTCAACCAGCACCAGTGCCGGGAAGTGGCTGATGCCCAGCCGCTGTGACTGCCCCACATCGCGCCGGCTCTCCGGCATCGCAGGGTTGACCACCCCGTCCACGGTCACCGGCACCACCGACAGCCCGTAGCTGTCCCGAAAGCCCTTCACCACGCTCACCAGCTGACCGTCGATCGGCTCCGCGCCGCGATAGAACAGCATCAGCCCGTACTGCTGCGCCATTTGGCCGATGGCCTCGCGCTGCGCGGCAAAGTCGGCGGCCAGCTGGCTTTTCACCGTGCCGTTGTAGTGGCTGTGCTTCAGGTTGTAATCCAGCTCCGGGTGCGCTAAAAACGCCCGCTGCGCAGAGCGCTCAAACAGCCCCGCCTGCTGGGTAAAGTAGTTCTGCATCTGGAAAAACTTCACAAAGTTCTCCGTGCTGGGGTACAGGATGGCGTCTGCCAGCCGCTCCTTGAGCGACTGCTGCAGCAACTGCAGCTTTTGCAGTGCCCCGGCCGGTGCGACAGGGGCTGCAGCCGGCGGTGGCATATCGTCGTCAGCAGGTTTGGCCTCCCATTCATACCACTGCCAGCCGCCGGCCTGCGCGGTGAACGCCGCGCCCAGCAGGCTCATGCCCAACAGCGCTGCCGCCCTGCGGTTGGCCAACCCACGTGCCGCCAAATTGACATTTGAAGTCCCGCGCGTTTTCACTTGGCTGCCTCCTTCATGCGCTCCGCAATTTGCTGCTTAACCTTCTCCAGCAGTGCCGCGTCTTCGGGCACCTTCTGGTTCTTCATCAGGTCTTCATAGAAATTGGCAAAGTCCAGCTGGTCGAAGTTGATGCGCTGCAGCTCGTCTACGGTAATGCCCCGGCAGTCGGGGGATTTTGCGTCGCCAAAGCCGATACCCAGCTGCCACGCGCGCCCCTGCTGCTGAACAATCTGCGCGAGCTTGCTGTCAAACTGGCAGTAGCTGCGCTTCTTCTGCAGGCAGACACCCAGCACTTTCTTGCTGCAGTATTCGCCGACGCTGACGGTCAATTTGCTCTCTTTCGCCTTGCCCAGTGCCTTCTCTTCGCTGTCGCAGTGCGCCAGCCCGACGCTGTTACCCCACCCGGAGTCCTTGCAGCAGTCGCTGAAACCGGCAAACGCCTTGCGGCAGGACTGTCCCTTACCGGTGAAGGCGCGCACATCGATACCGTTCAGCGCCGCCACGTCCTTGCCGGCGGCCGCCACCGCGGCCAACTCGGAAACGGCGTGCGCAAAATCGTTCCCCTGGGTGCCCTTCTGTGCCTTGTCGCACTCCCCGTCGAGGCAGTACATCTGGCCGCCGCACAACATCACATTCCCGGTGGTGCGGGTTTCGCAGGAGTAGGTCACGTTCTCGTGCAGGCACTGGCCATACTCATCGGAGAAGGCACAGCCGTGTGTAGCGATAGTGCAGGCCGGATTGTTGGCATAGGCTTCGCAGCTGCCCTGGCCGGCCTCCTGCAGCCGATAGGTGTCGGTAAAGCGCCAGCAGCTGGCCCACACCGGGTAGGTCTGGCCGTTGACCGTAACTGTTCGCTCGCCGCCTGGCTCACTGCAGACGGTATTGACCTTCACCGCCCCGGCCTCCTGCGCCAGTGGACAGTCGGCCGGCGTCGACGTGGTCGGTACCCAGACCTGCACCGACGAGCTGCCGTCGAACTTCACGTAGAACACCATCGGCGAGCCGCCCCCGCCGCCACTCAGCTGCCTGACCATCGCATCCAGAAAGGTATCCAGGTGGCCACCGGGGTCCATCGTGATGAAAATATCAACCTGCTGGCCTTGCGTGAGCGTGACGTTACCGACGTTCAACGGCCGACTGCCCCAATCCTGACGGCCATAGCGCACCTCATTCCCAAGCAGTGAAAAGGCCAGCGGCACGCCATAGCTGTGCAGATCATCCTGCAGCTCGAGGTATATCGACCCCGTAGTGAGCTTGCCGGTAAACGGTGCGGTGAAGGTGCCGTGAATGCGGTTGCCCTCTTTCCACCAACGGATCATCGATTTATCGATGTGCGCGCTACGGTCTTCATAGCGGGTCTCATAGTGGCCCCCAATTTCAGTGGCACGCTCGCAGGTACGCATTACCGCCGTATCGCGCTCGCACACATGGCGGGTGAACTCACTGCGCGTCACCTGCTCGGCCTTGCAGTCCGGGCCGGTCTTGCCGACGATGCTCTCGGCCTTACCCTCAATCTCCTTCCCGGCCTGGATAAAGGGCGCATCGTGCGAAATCGGCTCCTTGGGGTTCTTGAGCACCGAATCGGTCACCGCCTGCCCGACCTCGGTCTGGCTCCAGGCCGAACCGCCATCGGTTTTGAGGTTATTGGCATCCCCGGCCGTCACGCCGCCGTAATAGCCTTTTTCTTTTGGGTTGTCGGTGTAGTTCGGCAGCACATTGGCCGGGTTGGTGTTCTGCAGCGTATCGCTGCCTTGACCCGCAACCTGTTTGGCAAACTCGCTGCCGGTCTGGAACACGTCATCCCCTTCCGCCCGGCAATCGCCGGTGGCGAAGATAAACGTCCCCAGCACCAGGGCATGTGTTGCCAGCAGTCCGGGCAGAGACTTCACCAGGTGGGTCATTTTCCGCTCTCCTTGTCCAGCAGAGCCTGAGCCGTAGCCGCGCAGTCGCCGTCTTTGGCGACCTTCTTCAGCGCCTGCGCCATCAGCAGGTTGCCGCGCACCACATCAAAGCCGGCCGCGCAGCGCACGACCAACGCCGGCACGGCGGTAATGCCGTACTGTGTGTAGGGCTGCGGATCGATTTGCACGCCGTCGATGCCGCCGGCTTCCACCAGTTTTTGCACCCGCTGCACCGTTTCGCGCATGTCGCCATTCACCATGCCGCGCAACGTAGCTGGGATGCCGAAGCGACGCGCTTCCTGCAGCATGCGACGCATCCCCTCTTCGGGAATAGCGAAGGAGACGAAGTACAGCGCCCCCTCGGCCGGTTGCTCGGCGGCATCCTGACGCTGCTTCGCTGCCAGCTGGTCGATAAAGGACTGGTCGTCCTGCGCCAGCGAACGTGGCGGCTGATTACGTAAAAACTCCGGCACCGAAGTGTTTTGGTGCAGATCGGCCGAACGTTTTTCTTGCTCGCGCAGCCATGCCCGGTTGCTGTCCACCTGGACGGCCGCCTGTTGCTGTGCGGTAGCAACAGGATCTGCCGCCGTTTGCCCGACAGCGATCATCGGTACGGTTGCCCCCGTCAGGAGCACTGTCAGCAGCCCTATCACCTTGCTGTATGTCGTCATGACCTTCTCCTTATAAAAAGACGCAGTTGCGCTTGCGCCACATGACGTAGCCGAAGTTCTTCTTGCTGGCCGGCGAGTTGTGGCCCACCTCCCAGCGCATCACGCTGCGCCCCATCGGATGACAGCGGGCGCTGTCCGGGTACATGTTCACCATCTGATAACGCCACCGTTCTTTCGGCATGATCGGCGACGGATACTCGAAGCAGACCGCCCGGTCTTTGCCGATGGACTCCATGATTTGCCCCTGGCGATGCAGCTTGAACGCCATCTTCTCCGAGACCAGCACGGACGACTGCAGCGGGCTGATTTCCTTGGCCACCCAGCCGTTGAACGGGTACATCGAACCCTGACTGCCGGCGCACCAGAACAATGCGTCGATCGGCAGATGGAAGCCGCTGGCAATGGCGTCGGCCGCGCAGGCGCCCTGCGCCAGCGGATTGGCAAAGACCACGGCTTCCGGGTTGAGAATGGTGGTCAGGCTGCTGTCCACCCAGGTCGGATCGATTTCCGACAAGTAGGCGATGTCCATATCCCCACCCTGCAGGCAGCCCGCGGAGGTGATGATGTTCAGCCAGTAGGTCAACGGGTACTTGTACCAATGGACGTGATAGAACGCGGTGGTCACGTCCCCCTTGCCACTGCTGCCGCCGGTGCCGGTGCCAATCTTGCCGAGGTTGATACTGAAGCCCCCCAGATTGACCATGCAGCCCGGCGAACGGGTCACGTCAGTCATGGCCATCGGCTCCCAGTACCCCATCGCCATCCCGATACGCTGAAAAATCGGGGGCGGCATGGGGCAGAACTGGATAGGGCTGCCCGGGTTGCTGGTATCCGGCAAATCCCCTTTCCCGACCGGAATGCTCCCGATCGAGAGCGGGAAGATGCAGCGCCAGCAGATATCGGTGATCGGGTTGACAAAGCGCCCCTGGCAGGCCGCATCCGCCGCCTGAGACGGTGCCGAAAACAGGCCTGCCACAACCAGTAACGCCGAGAGCCAGCACCGGATCATGCGCGACGCTCCTGGCAATGTGTCGCCCACTGCGTTCCCCGGTAAATCTCTTGCACATCACCGGCAGTAACGATCCGGGCGGTGGGTCGAGCCTCATCCTGCGGCGGTAATAACGCTGCCAGGGTGCTCAGCAAACTGTCGATAAGCGCCAGCTTGTCGAACAAATAAAGGCTGTGACCGTCCTGATCGGCAGGCAGCTGCTCACGCAGTTCATGAGCTACCTCACGGCACTCAAGAATGCATTTGTAGATCCCCCCCTTTGCCGACGCTGCCTGGCGGATGGCCATCAACTCGCCGTGGCGCGCGGCCAGCAATTGGCGACAGCTCTGCAGCTGATTCTCGGTCGCAATAAAACGTTTACGTGTCACAAACATGCTTACCCCCTTCAGTTCGCGCTACCGGCGGCAGGAAAGGATTCGATACGCAGGCGCAAGCCGCTCGGCGCCGCCGTGATGCGTGCCGGCACCGTCGTCAGCCCGAACCGGCGCGACAGCGCCCCGCCCTGATCGAAGTAGATACGGCTGTCCAGCGCGGCAGAGGTCTTGGGAATGTCGCCGTTGACCAGAATGACCTTCACCATCAGGGTCTCCGGCTGCTGCGCCTTCATCCAGGCAACCTGCTGCGGATCGTCGCCGTCGATGAAATACAGCGTCTGCGCGAACGGCACGGTGGCCAGCGGGTTGATAACGTCGCCCTTGCGGGCAAAGACTCGCCCCTTGTCGTCTTTCAGGTCAGAAGAGAGCTCCACGCTCGGGTCGAAGAAGCGTTCGGCATAGCGTTCGGTCTTGCCGATGCCGGCGACCGGCTCAGGCCGCTGGCTGTGCTTCACGGTGCGCTCTTTGAACGCCGTCATTTCCTCGTCCCAACGGCCGCTGCGCTGCAATTCGGTCAGCCGTTCGTGAATGGTCTGCAGCATGTCCGGCTCGGCCACCGGATACAGGTCGCCCCAGGTGCCGAAGTCTTTGGCCGTCGCCATGCTCGTAAGCTGTGAAAGTCCGAGCACCGCTATCAACAGGCTTTTACGTAAAGGCTTAGCCACGCTCTGCCTCCCGATACCGTTCGAACCAAAACACGACGGGCGCGGGTTTGACCTCAATCAACCCGAAGCGCTCGGCAGTGCGGAAATTGACGCTGTAAGCCCGCGCTCGCTCAGCTTGCGCCGCTATCTGCTCGCGGAACGTCTCGAGGCTGAAAGTCGTTTTGAACAGGTTGCAGGGGGCGCACGCCGGGTTGAGGTTCTCGATTGCATCGCGGCTTTCATGCAAAACCTTGCCGGTCGCTTTCAGTTTGAACAGACCTTTTTCGGCGGCAGCCATGTCCTGCTCGGATTCTCGCATCACCGGCTCGAGGTGATCGGCATGCCAGCCTTTCTCTGGCAGTTCACAACCGCAGTAGGCGCAACGTCCTCCAAACTTCTCGCGCAATACCGCGCGTTGTGCTTTGGTCAATTTAGCCATGCGGCACCGCCTGTGAGGGAATATCCGCTTGTTTTGCCTGCGCAACAGCGGCCTGCAGTGCCTTCACATCCACGGCGCCGTACAGCGGCGTCACCTGATCCGCCCGCGCATCGCGGGTCGGCATAACGATAAAGGCGGGGGTGCCGCTGATGTTCAGTTGCTGGGCCAGCTCGCGTGTGGCCAACAGTACTTTCTCCGTCTCGGGCAGTACGGTCATCAGCGCGGCGCCAGCCGCGTGGAGTGCCGCGTTGATTGTCGGTTGCGACAACCGACCTTCGTTCTCACCGGAGGCAAAGACCGCATTGTGGTACGCCAGATAGGCGTCACCGCCCTTGAGTTGCCACAGCGTCAGGCCGGTGCGTGCCGCCTGCACCGACATCGGCCAGCGACTGCCAAAAATGGGGAATTCCTTGAACACAAAGCGCACATCGGGATTGTCCCGCACAAAGTCGGCCACCACCGGCGCCATACGCGCGCACCAGATGCACTGATAGTCGAAGAACTGCACCACGGTCACGCCGCCATCAGGATGCACAACTGGCGTCGCCGGATCGTGCAATAACGTCGCCGGCAGTTCCGGCTGCGTGGTCAACGCGGTTTGCACCGTGCGATTGGCCGCGGTCTGTTGCTGCTGCTCCTTCAGTTTCTCGCTCATTTGCAGCAGGATGTCCGGGTGCGCCAGCAGGTAATCACGCGCAATAACGCCAATAGCATCGCGTTGAGGCTGGGTGAATGCCATATCACCGGGCTGTTTGTCGGAATGTGATGACGTCTTGTCTTGTACGTTACTCAGTAAAAGTGAGCCAATGAGCAAGAGTCCCGCTGTAATAACCAGGGTCAGTGTTCTTTTCATGGCTGAGTACCCTTATTAACACTTGCGGTATTGCCCCGCTGCATTCGGGCAGCAATATCCCGCTGCAGCTCGCGAGTGACGTCCTTTGCCCCTCCCACCACCGCCGGCGAGACAAGGATGATCACGTTGTTGCGCTGCTGGTATTGCGCGATGCTGGTTTGCAGCGCGCCGGTAAACCGTTCGGCCAGCAGCTTGCTGCGCTCCGGCGGCAGGGATTGTTTCGCGGCGCTCTCGTAGAACGCCTCCATGGTCTGTTTCATGTCGAAGGTGACGATCGCCGGCTGACGCTGCAGCAGCCACAGCGTGGCCCCCACACTGAGCAGAACGGCAATCAGCACGCAGACCGTACCCCACAGCACAATGGCGCGTTTCTGTGCCGGGCTGTTTGGCGTCTTGATAATGGCAGGCAGTGTCATGCGGCCGCCCTCCCTGTGTAGTTTTCTTCCACCCAGCGCTCGATGCGCGCCATCTCCTCGCCAAAGTTGCGGTGCGCCAGCTCATACACGGCGTCATGCACCGATACCCCCTGTTCGCGCCGGGCCTGCATGAACTCGAAGTCCTGGCCCTGGGAGGAGTACATGGCGCGGCTCAGCGGATCGACAAACAGGCGGTGCCAGCTGACCTTGCCGGAGACCATCAGCATGAAGGAGCTGAACCACTGGTCTTTGGCCGACTCGAACTTCCCGATCATGTCCTGCTGCAGCTGGGTGAAGTTGTCCGGGTTTTTCTGCAGATAGGTTTTGAACTCGGAGGCGTCCTGCATCAGGATGATCTTGTAGGAGGAGTTGCCCCAGGCGGCTTTCGCGGCCGAGCTGGCGGTATCAGAGTCAAAGTCCTTGATGTTCTGGGTAATGGTGATGTACGCCCCGCGGTGACGGCGCGCAGTACGGTAACCTTCTTCGATAAACTCGCCCGCCTTGGCGTTCTTGAAGTTGAGCAGCTTCCAGCCTTCGTCGATAACGCACAGCTTTTTGCTCTGACGCGATGTCTGATACATCCGCCCCTCGATGTAGATCATCAGCGAGAACATCACCGCAACCAGCAGATCAGGGCGATTTTTCAGGCCGCCCATCTCCAGTACCACCATGTTGACGTCATCGCGCAGCGACGGTTCGTCGGAGTTGAAGAACTCACCATAAGTGCCGTCGGAGCAGTATTTATCCAACAGGATGGTCATTTCATGCAGGCGATTGCGGATGGTCGGCGAATCGCGGTAAACCTCCTCATCCATTGCGTCGCGCAGAAAGTCACGCACATCATCGATACGGGCATTCTTTTGCTTGCTCAGCCAGGCAGCCTTGACCGCCATCTCCAGCAGGCTCTCATGAACTTCGTCCAGGTTGCCGTCGGGGCTGGCCATCACCGAAATCAGGTTGGCGATCTGCGTCGCCGACAGGTTGATGTCCTTCACGTTGGCGAACGGGTTGAACTTCAGCGTCTGGGCGTCGATGTAAACCCCGCCCATGTTTTCGCACAGGCTCTTGTAACCATCGCCCATATCGAACACCCAGGCGGCGCCACCGGTATCCAGCACGCTGCGCAGCATCGGCTGAATAAGACCGGTTTTACCGGCGCCTGACGTACCGGCCACCGCCATGTTGTAGTTGGTGTTGCGCATCACCTCGGAGTAGATGTCGATGAACGCCAGCTGGTTGCGGTAGGTCGGCGCCAGCAGACCGGAGGGGGCCAGACGGTTGTCGGCGACGATCGGCATCAGGTTGACCACGTTCAGGGTCTTGGCGCGGTGCACCGCGCCATGCATCGCCAAGTCCTGGAAGACGCCGTGTTCGGCCATAAACGGCAGACAGGCCAGGAAATTCCAGTGCTGCTTGAAGCGCGGGGATATCAGGTCAAAACCGTTCTTGCGGTAGCTGTTGATGACGTCCTGCTCGCAGCGCAGCGCCACGCTGTCATTGTCTTCGCAAAACACCGTCACGTTATAGAAGAAGGAAACGATCGCCGTCTGGTTGGACGCTAGACTCTGGCGCAGATCGCCCCACTCCTTCATCTCCTCCAGCGTGCCGGGGAAGAATTTGGCGTAGGAGGTGCGGGATTTTTTCTCCAGATCGATGTACTTGCGGTTCGCCTCGAAAGAGGTCTTGGTCTGTTCTTCAACGACCAGCGTCAGCGTAATAATGAACGGCGTGGCGATCGACAGCTCGGGATACAGCAGGTTGCCGTAGTTGTCGGCGGTGTTCCACAGAAAGGCCATCTCCGGGTTCTGCTCGAGCTGGAAGTTCATCACCCGCGCCACGCTGCCTTTCTTGCTGCCGGCATCACGCAGGTTTATTTTGACGCAATCGGGATACACGTCCATGCCAAACCCGTTGTCGATGCACTGGAAGTTCAGGTCTTTCAGCGGGTCGAGTTTGCGACGCTTGTTGTATAGCTGGCTCGGATCGTGGTTGATGATTTCGCCCACAACGTTGATAAAGTCTTCGTCATTAAGCGACTCTGTCGGAATTTTCGCCCCCATCAGCGACGCACGCAGCACCTTGACCAGGTTCTCCAGCTCGGTGATGAGCGCCTTGTTGCGGCGCTTGCTCTTGACGCAGTAGGAGATGAACACCCGGTAATTACGCAGCGTCAGCGGCATATCCACGCCCGGCGGCAGGGAAAAGCGACCTTCTGCCGCCATCAGGTAGAAGGCTCGCGTGATAGCGTTGAATTTGTCCGCGTCCTTGCCCGACCAGGAGAAGTCACGCAACCCGGACTCCACCAGATCGCCGACGCGCTTGCTGGCCATCAGGTGAACGGACAACGCGATCCCGCGCGGCAACTTGGTGCGCAGCAGACTTTCGAGCGTCAGAACCACCTGTTCGTTGGCGCCGGCCAACGGCAGCGCTTCCAGCACAAAGCCGATGGAGCCGGCATTGATGAACAGCCCGCTCTCTTCGTCGTAGTCCCGGTAGGGCAACACACTGCTCAGCTGGGGAAAGTTCATGTCACCCAACACCTTGTTGGCGGCGGAGGCTTCATCCGGCATTTTCAGTGCCGACAGCAGGCTGTTGGCGGTATGGGTGACTTTATCGATCAGATTCATGCGTCAACCTCGCGAGTGGCCACCCTAAACCACAAGCACATAGGCCCGTCCTCGTTGTCATAAATGGAGCCGATGAACCAGCCCTCCCCCGGCGGAGAAGAAGGGTTCCAGCCACGGGCATCCGGACAGTCCTCATCAAACCCCGCAAGAAAGGCCTCAGGGTCTTCATCCCGCATAAACATCACCCAGCATTCCAGGCCGTGCGACCGCAGCCAATAGGTCATCTCTGCCGATGTCTCAAGGTTTGCCTGCAGCATCGCCGGATGGGTCCAGAATCCCTGCGCGTCACGCTCAACCGGTACAGCACATATTCCCTGCATCACACTCTCCTAAAAGACGGACTGGGGCTTGCCCCAGACGGCTGGTTTAACCACGAACAGTACCTTGCCCGGCTGGTGATAGACGTCCTGACTGTCAATCCAGGGCGCGATCCACAGCTGCGCGGTCTGCTCGGCCTGGCGGGCCGGTCGGGTGCTGCCAACACCGGCACAGCGCGGCAACGTGCAGGTACTGACGGTCGTCACGATGGCGGACGGCGCCGCAATCGCCGGAGACGCCGGCACTGCCGGCACCGGGGATGCGGCCCCCTGACGAGGCAACAAACGGGACGTGCTGCCGGCTGAGACAGGGCCGGGGCCGGTATCTCGCCCCACTGCCGCAAAGTCGCCGTCAGCCAGGCGAGGCAATGCGGCCGCAGCCGGCTTTGCTTCGCTGCCCTCTTCCAGCGACTTGGCTTTCTCGTTGGCCTGCTCCATCGTCATACAGCTGTCAGAGGTGGTGGCGTTACAGCCGAACTCGCTGCTGACGCCGGCACAACCGGCCAGCAGCACGCCACCCAA
Source organism: Serratia sp. TSO36 (assembly GCF_057808395.1). Classification (NCBI taxonomy): domain Bacteria; kingdom Pseudomonadati; phylum Pseudomonadota; class Gammaproteobacteria; order Enterobacterales; family Yersiniaceae; genus Serratia; species Serratia sp. TSO36. Next base: position 40,412 of record NZ_JBJZOU010000030.1, read on the forward strand.
GGCGGGGAGTAAAAGCAGTGATTTCATGATGTGCGTTTTCATTGAGTCTCCTTAAAACCTGGCCGAGAAAAAAGTCATTAACGGTACAACGAGGGTCATTACCCATCCGGCGCACGTATGCATCATCAAAAACATCGGGACATCAAATTCCCAGTGAATAAAAGAACTCCCGGCAACGATTGCGACCGAGATGGGCACTATCAGTGCCAGGCATACCGACAGTGCGTAAGCAGAGGATTTTTTGTTGGGACCCGTCATTAAGAAAAATAAAGAGAGCGCCCCCGACCCCGCACACCAGAGAATGTCACGCCGAAAACCGGCCCACTTGTCGGCATCGGTCAGCAGGTGCTCAATGCGCCACATATCGAGCGCCAGCCAGCCGCCCCACCAGGCCAGCAATAAAAAGACATATAGCCCTGTCATTTTTCTTTCAGTCATGATTTGGCCTCATCCTCAGAAGGCGGTGTCGGTGCAATAGAAATGCCCTGCCGCACGGCATCCACGCTGTATTTATCCACGGTGGACTGCATCAGCGTCGTTTTCCCCGCCCCGGTTCGGCCACAGTCGATGATGTTCCCCACTCGAGCGAAATCGCTGCCAGTAAAGGGAAAGTCATCGAAATGCCGGATAGTGGGTTTGTCGTTGTTATTCATGGTGTCACCGCTCTCCTGTTGTTGATGTGCCGAGACCGAACTGAGCCGGATCAAGCTTGCCGAGGTGGTTCAGCATCTGATCGGTGTTGAACCCGTTCAGGCTTTGCCCGGATTTGGGCTGATCGCCCCCTTCGGTCTGCCCCTGCTGACGGCTCTCTTTTTCCACCGCCACTTCCTCGATGGTTTTCATCTGGAAGCCTTCCTGGAACACCACCGTGACTTCGTTACCGGCGCCGATCGGAATAACCGGGTGATACTGCTCGGCTCGCTTGATGTAGTAGTCGCTGAGCGTCGAGGCGGCTTTACTGGCCCCCCCGCCGATGGCCGATTTGGCAATATCGCCGGCGCCCATGCTGGCCGTTGCCCCAAGACCAACGGTCGGCTGCGCCGCCCGGCCGGCCCCCTCGCCCAACCCGTCAAGGAACCCGGCTCCCCAGGCAAAGCCGAGGATCTTGCCGTTGCGCATCACCACCTCGCCCTTGACGCCGTTCTTGCCCATAAAGGAGACGTGGCCGTCGATGTCCTGATCGATAATGTCGTCACCGCGAATGCAGCTGATTTTGCGGGTGCGCACGATGGCACGTTCGCTGGAGACGTCGCCGTAGGCCTCCATGCTGATAAAACAGCCGGTCGCGTCATAGGTCTTGCTGTTCGGCATCTCGATCCGGCCGGTCACCCGTACCTGCATCGGCACCGTGGCCGTGTTCCCGGTCACCGAGGCATTGGCATCCGCCCCCTCAATCAGGATGGATTTGGCGAAGCTGCCGGTCGGGATATAGGGGTACTTCTTTTTCCTGGGGCCGGTCTCCGGCGGCACCAGTGACTTGCGATAGAGACGGCCGGGCACCGGGATAGGCTTGTAGTCAACGTTCGGTGGCGGTGTGACGCCTTTGCCCGGATAGAACGCCGTCGGCGGCGGAACCGCGCCGCCCGGTGCCGGCGGGAACTGCGTCGGCATCGGCTCGCCCTCGGGCGTCACGCCGTTAACCAGCGGCGGTAAGGGGGCGGAACCGGGGGCCGGGTTCCCTGGTGTTGCTTGACTCCCCGGTCCGCCAAACTGTTTCAGGTTCTTGTTTTCGTCTTCCAGCACCTGCATGCGTTTCTGATCTTCCAGGCGCGATTTGTTCAGCAGGTCGATTTCCTGACGCAGGGCGGTAAACTGCTTGTTGATCTCGGCCTGCGCGGCCTGAGTCTGGGTGATGGCATGCTGCTGCACGCGATCGTCAAAGGTATTGTCAACCACCCCGGTCAGATCGGGGGCCGGTTCTGCAGGGTGCTGTGTCTCCAGCTCCGCATCCTGCGAGAAGTAATAACCGCCGCCGATGGCCGCGGCGACCGCCAGCGCGACCGCGCCCAGCCAGAGATATTGCTTGCGCTTGACCAGCACATTGATGTTCGCCATCAGCGACCTCCCTCGGACAAGGTGATCCACACGCTCATGCGACCGCCGCCGATAATCTGCCGGGTAGGTGTATCGAACATCACCGCCCGCACACCCCGTTGCCAGAAGTCGTGCTCATTGACCCACTGGCTGGCGCTGCCGGGATTGCTGACCTCAAAACGAATCACCTTCAGGTGATGCCCTGTCCAGACCTGCTGCGCCTGTGCCCGCAAACCGTAAGGCGCGGCCAGCGCTTCCCGCGTGACCGGCATCTGCCCATAGCCGGCCGGCAACCGGCCCTCCATCAATGACTTGTTGAGCGAGACCAGCATGGACTCGTAGGGCTGCCCCTCTTCCCAGCCTTTGGCAGCCACAGAAACACCCTGGCTCTCACCCACCAGTGAGAACGTGCGGCCGACACCGGCACGCGGGACGGCGCGAATGGAATAGTTCATGCCCCGCTCGGTTTCGATCACAAAACTGAACGGCTTTTTATTGAGCGTACTCAGTACCAGCCCGCCGTTGGCCGCCGGCTCATAATTGACCAGGCTTTCATCCACGCCGCTGACGAACGTCACGCGATCGCCGGGAACGTTGAACAGATTGGGTTCGCTGTTGCTGAGTGAAACATGCGCCTGACTGCCGTTCTGCAATGGGATAGTGACCGGCGCATTAACCGTACCGGCCTGTGCGCCGGCGCAGGCCATCAGACCGACAACCATCAGCGCATAGCGTCGTTTAGTTTTCATCGTTTACCTCAACGAACTTGGCCAGCCAGGTCACGCCCTCGCTGCGATCGATATAAAGGGAGTAGTGCTTGAGCGCTTTTTCCGGCGCGCTGTCACCGATCCAGGTACGTAGCTCGCCGCGAATATCAACACGTCCCTGGGCGGGATAGACTTTCACGCTGGTCTGGAAGAAAGCCGCATTGACGTTGCTGGCCCTAATACGATTGGCCTCCTCGGCCAGGACAATCTTGAGAGCGTTTTGCGCCGCCGGCTTGACCATCATGAGCAGGGTGGAATGTGAGGCGTTGACCGTCTCAGGGGTCACATTGAGACGTAACGCGACAAAGGAGAGCGCCATTTGCTCGAGATATGATGCATCAGCGCTGTTTTGAGAGACGCCGAACGGCGCCTTGAACAACATGGGGACTGCCACCACCTGTTTTTCGTTCTGCAGGCGATAGTTGTTGATAGCCATGATAATGACGGCCACCGTCAGCGCAGCAATCAACAGCGCCATGACAATAAAGCCGATGGCAATAATACGGTTTGAGTTGAGACGTGCTGAGTGTTCCATTATCGCCTGCCTATTTTATCCATTTCCGAAAACACGATTCAGGGACCACCTTGTAGACGCCTTTGCCGAGCGAGGTCGGTAAATACCAATATGCAAGGTCACGCAGCCAGCTACTGCCCTTCCCCTTTTTGGCTTTGTGAATGGCCCAGAACACCAGCGCCGCCAAAATAATCCCCGTGATATATTTCTGCTGCCAGATAAACCAGCCGCCAGTAATAGCCACGGGGATTAATTCATCAAGACAAAACCCAAACCAGCGGTCTTGTGTTCTCAGTGTTTTCGGGAAACGGTATTTATTCAGATCGTTTCCCGACATACCGCCCCCGATTAATACCCGGCGACTTTCATACCCACCGCGATCAGGACAGAGACCACGATGAAGCCGGAGAGGTATTTGAGGTTCTTGGTGGCCATATACATCACGGCACCAACCAGCACTTCGACCAGGACGATCCATTTGACCATGGTTGAGCCGGAGCCTGCCGTTGCCTTCACATCGGCATCGCCGGATTGCAGCATGTCCTTACCGCCGGCGGCGAGAGCCACTTCCGGGAAGAACGAAGCCAGTACGGTAAACGGCAGGATCACCTTGAGGAAATTCACGACGCGTTGCCGAGAAAACAGCTTACGAAGTGAAAATCCCTGACGTTGGGCAACAGAAGAGCCCTGAGCGCTTAATGAAGCATTCATTTAAATTATCCTTGAATGAAGTAAATCTTTGGATGCAATAGAGAAACATCCTTGGCTTAGTATGAAATGAGATTATTTGAACAGTTAGCAGCACCCCCTTACATTATGAAAATTAAAGATATTTTGATAAAAAATAAGCTGTTTTTGATGTAACCACTTGAAGTCAAATCACAAAAAAAACAATAAAAATCATTCAATTAAAATTTAATCTCGTGGTATGAGTGTGATGAATTTTCTCTACGAGATGACCATCTACAGCTACCAATGGTTTGACTGATTGAACTAAAACAATGAAACTGTAGAATACATTCAACAACAAAGCAACACAAAACGCACCATATGATGCTTTTTAATTTCATCAATTTGAATAATAAGGAGTTTATATGTCAGGAAAAACAGCAGTAGTTGTATTCAGTGGAGGTCAAGATTCAACTACGTGCTTAGTGAAGGCTCTCGCTGAGTATGACTCCGTGCACTGTTTAACCTTCGACTACGGCCAGCGCCACAGTGAAGAAATTAAAATAGCGGAGCAACTTGCAAAGAAGCTAAACGTAAGCTCACATAAAATTTTAGACGTTAATGTAATCAATGAGTTAGCAATAAGTAGTTTGACTAGAAATGAGATTGAAGTGCCCGAACACAAAAATGCTGATTCGGATGGAATACCATCAACGTTTGTTCCTGGCAGAAACATCGTATTCCTTACCCTTGCCGCCATCTATGCATTTCAAGTAAATGCGGAAGATGTAATAACAGGTGTTTGTGAGACTGATTTTTCAGGATACCCGGACTGCCGTGATGTTTTTGTGAAAGCGTTAAACCACGCAGTAAGTTTAGGAATAGGAAGAGATATCAGGTTTGTAACGCCACTAATGTCATTAAACAAAGCTGAAACATGGGCATTAGCAGACAATATCGGATGTTTGGAACTCATCAGAGATGAAACTTTAACTTGTTACAATGGAGTTAAAAGTTTTGGGTGTGGGAAATGTGACGCATGTTTTCTACGATCGAGGGGGTTTAATGAATACGTACAAAATAAAGAAAAAATAAAAAAAAGCCTGCAAAAAAAACAGGCCATATGACCAATTAAATATTATTCTTGAGTGAGGTATTTATTAAATAGATACCTTGCTCCATACGCAGGAAAAACATTAACAATTGCATACACCAACTTAATTATTACTTGAACAGCGATAATTCCTATTATTTGTTCGTTTGTCATCAAACCACTGAAAGCTATGAAACAAAAGACAATACTATCTATAACAGAGGCCACAAATATACTGGACAGAATCCTTATATATAAGTAGCGAGAATTCGTCAGCTCCTTGATTTTACAAAGCACATATGAATTAGCCAGCTCGGAGGTAAGAAAAGCTATAGTTGATGCAAGAAATGTTGATTGTATTTGATTAATAAGGCTATTATATGGGCCATTGAATATCCATTCAGGTATAACAGGTAACTTCAGAGAAATATAAAGCAACCCTAATATTGCCGCATTAGCAACAACACACATATAAATGGCTTTTCTTGCCAGCCTAAATCCATAAAATTCATTCAGTAAATCTACTACTAAGAATGTAAACGGATAAACAAAAGTACCAGGCGTAATGATAAGATCAAAGTATTGTATATGAACTGGTTTGACTGCAGCTATATTACTAAATATATAACAAACACTAATAACCAAACAAAAAGCGACATAAGTTAACCACTGTTTTTCATTTCTATCTTTAAACTCATATTCAGTTTTAACACTTTCACCAGAGCTATATATTTTTCGACAAACCGCCGACACTTCTCTAGCGTTGAAATCATCAATCACCTCTGAAGATAGTAGTCTTTCGTATGGCATTGACATAACCCGCCCAGTATTCAACACCATAACGTTAGCTTTTCCATTGAGGATATCAAATCCAATTAGCTTATATTTTATATTCGCTTCCATACCTTTCCTCGATTATTGTACCAACAACATCCTCAGCAACTAAATGAGCCGAACTACCATCAATCACCTTCAAACTTTTGCTTGAAGTAACCACAAGAACATTTGCCTCATGAATGATAGCCTCACGACGAACGATGATCACATCACCTTTATTATAGTATCCTTTTATCTCTTTTGTTAGAAGTATTCCAACTACATTAGGACCTTCACCGAAGAAATAAGTTATAGGTGACGACATAACTAACCGTCCAATTTTTGCATTTACTGCAGAGAGTATAGTTGTATCTTTAATAATCGGAACCGCCAACGGGTTCATGTTACCATCGATGGTTACTAACTTATTAGATAACTCCTTTTCTTGTAAATCAACAGATTGAATTTCTTTAAATGAAACACCAAAGAATCCGGCTACTTTTCGAAGAGTATTTTCCTGAACGCGCTCTACCCTACCTTCAAGGATCTTATATATAGTAGTTCGATTAACACCGGCACCATCACTCAAAGAAACTTGTGTCTCCTTTCTCGAAGAAAGAAGGTAATTTATATTCTTTTTTATTATCTCGGTATTATTCATGGCATACTCATGATCAAATAATAGTGATGGTTAGTCAAAAGATGATACATGAAAGACATCAGATGATGAAATAAACATAGCACAGCATGAACTACACATTATCAACAGTTCTTGATTATGTGGATTTTTCACCTCCTAACACTATGTAAAATCATAATAAAGGAGGGGGCCATGATACCAAAAAGACTAAAAGACGCCAGAATATCAAATGGTTATACACAGGAGCAGTTGGCTGAACTTGTAGGTATACAAGGGGCCAATTCAAGCTCAAGACTGTCAAGTTACGAAGTCGGCAGAACAGAACCACCTTTCAGCTTAGTAGTAAAAATAGCCAACTTATTGGATTACCCAGAGTATTACTTCTATACGATAGATGATGATTTAGCGTCAGATCTTCTTGAAATGCATAGAAACAGAACAAATCCCTCCAAAAATGAATTCTACAGTTCAGTAATAGAAGAGAAAAAATTAGCTAAAAAAGTTGAAGATGCCAAAAGATTAGCAATTGAAATAATTGACTGCCTAAACAAATAGAAATCAGCAAGCATAATTACCTCACTCCAAAAAGCGGCATGAGGTAATTAATTTATTGATGATAGCTCATTCGTTAGCACTATCTGAATCAACACCAATAAAAAAACGCTCTAACTTGTCATTAACAGATTCATTTATTTCTGAAATAATTTGCTGGTAGTTATTGAGTTTTGGTTTATCTGCAACGTGTGGAGCTAGAGTACTTGCACCAAGAACCTTTGCCATTGCAAGTTGAGTTTTCAATACGTTTTCCAAAAGAGTTTTGTTAAACTCCGTCTGATTAAAAGGATCATCTTTTCTTTCCATCTGCGCCTCATAGACTCTGAGACCGAGCTCAAGAAGCATGGAAATAACACTAGATGTACTTACTTCAGTTTCAGCCGCCCCTTCTTGGCGACGCTGTTCAACAATAGCATGAATCTTTTCAACCGCCTCCTTGCTGACATATGCTTGAATTCTTGCCATATAATTTTTACTCCATGATATTATTAGCTGACAGATAATCTGTATGTATTTTGAGTTGGCATGCACAAATCAAATCCGACTCTAATTGCGAGTCTAATGATAGCTATAAAAGCAAAAACACACAACTCGCCTCTAGGGTCGAGTCTGTTTATCTATATGAAATTTAGTGATAACTCTATATAGAGTTGTGTATAAACTCGAATAACGACTCTAGTTAGAGTCCTTTTCGACTCTAATCCATCACCATGTAAAAGTATAACAATAATTTAAAACGTTTAACCAACTGTTTTAAATGAACAATTCTGCAAAATACAGTTTTGCGTGGGGTGTGATGTAGTTACCCCAAAGAGCGCGAATTTGTTGACTCGAGATCCCGAAAAGGCTAGATTTTCACCAGGGCTAGGGATTTTAAGGAAAACATGAAGACACTCATCGCCGCGTTAATGCTGTTCAGTTCAACGGCCGCTATGGCTGATTGTTTTGACATGGCGGGTCGTGATTATCACATCGACCCGGATCTGCTACGTGCTATTTCATGGAACGAGTCACGTTTTAATCCCGTGGCTATCGGCCCAAATCCTACAACAGGGTACGGTGTGGGGTTAATGCAAATTGACTCCCAGCACTTTAACTCGCTTTCGTTGATAGGGGTGTCAGAACGGCACCTGAAACAAGATCCGTGCATGAATATCTACACTGGTGCTTATTATCTCGCGATTGCCTTTAAGAAGTGGGGAGCGACCTGGCAGGCAGTGGGTGCTTATAATGCAGGGTTTAAAGACTCACCAAAGCAGGCGCAACGACGTTACAAGTATGCAAGTAAAATCGAGAAAACCTACCGGGCGATAAAAGTCAGCAAGCAGCAACCCCTCCTCGTTCAGAACCCGTAGTTTATCCACATATGCACATAAGACAAAGCCAGTGAAGTTTCCCATCAGCCTAATGGGAAACGAACGGGAGCGGTTATTTCACCGGATCAAGGTGAAATAACGTCGATTGTGTAGATGTGGGTAAGCGGATCGCAGAGTTAACGGACAGCACCAAAAAACGGTCACGTTTTTTGGTGGTAACCTGGGCGCCCCTTTGGGGCAGCGGGAGCGGGAAATGTATTTCCCGCTGGGCGGGCGGGGAGAATAAGAGCCGCCCCCTCGATGGGGACGGCTCTTATCAGCGCGCTACCACTCAAAAACCTCATGGCCGGGGAGAATGGGCGCATCACAATCAAAATGGATGTAGCCTATACGATGATATTTTATCTGGTGAATTAAAAACCGCCGCAGCGCCTTTGACGCTCCTTGCGACTTTAATACCCGCATCCGCCAACGATAATCCGTCAGCACCAGAATATAACCGTACCGGATGTTAACCACCCAGGAACGAAAAGCCGCCTGCCCTGCCATTGTCGCTAACAGCTCGTTATCTTCCGATGTAAAATGTGCCGTACTGCATACCCGTAAATTTTCCGTTTGCATCTTTCACCCCGTTATTTCATACTGTCCGCGCTGTGTTAACTGTACGTTCTGTAGCAGTGTTCGGCCCCGGTATTGATGGGCGTCATTACCGGGGCACCCTGTTACTTCATTCGGTTTTTGAATTCATCCGCAATCAGCCATAACGCACGGTTCAATTTAATATCGCCATCGATACCGTTGACCGCCCGAGTCCGGGTATTTTTCCCGGTCGCGCTTTTACCGGGTAATCCGCCTTTAATCATGTTTTCCTGAACGCGCTGGAATGTCGTCCATAAATCATTGCCGTAATCTTCTCGCCGACGCGGACGCAAAACTTGCGACGGCGTGATTGGGGATTTATCTTCATACTCGTAGCGATAACTTAACGCCGCCCGCGCAAATAATTCCTGATCGCGCTCGGTCAGTGAAATGCATTTCATGGTATCGAGGTCATTATCGACGCGGTCAAATATGCCAAGCACTTCATAGGCACCTTCAATCACCTGCCCGACCACGTCGCCTTTATGCGGGACACGAACATCACCGAACGATTGACCAAATACCATTCCGTTGGCACAGACATAGCGGAACATGCCGGGGATCATTTGGTAGCTGCTGCTCCCGTCGTGGCTGTTCAATAATACGATTTCGGGCACTTCCTTATTGCCGGAGACAATCATATTTTCCCGACGCAGCCGCAGCATGTGTTTGGTATGGCCGCGTTTGCTTTCATCCCGAACGCGCGTCTGGCAGGCATAAAATGGCTGAAAACCTTCCTCGCGTAATTTATCCAGCAGCGTAATGGTGGGAATATACGTATAACGGTCACTGCGCGAATCGTGTTTATCTTCCGAAAACACGCTCGGCACCACGTTCATTAATTCGTCGTTGGTTAACGGGCGGTCTTTACGGATGGCGTTATAACGGCCAAAACGGGAAGTCAGACGCATGATATTCTCCTTTCTCTTTGAGTAATGCCGGAAAAATTTTTTAGACCGGCGATGAATTAACGGTATGAGTGATTGATAGCCAGCTGAAGGTGCAGCCGATAACGCGCATGTTCCCAGGCAACGACGCCGGTCTCGCCAAAATAGGCACCGGCCAGACGCTGCGCCTGAATCCAATGTTGCGCGACGGCATACGCAATTTTCGGTTTATCGGACGGCGAGTTATCGACGCCGTTAAACACCACCCGATCCGTCATCGTGTTAAAAATTTCATACAGCGATTGCGCCAGTTCGTCAGGGGACAAATACACGCCGTGTAATTCCTCCATAAATGCCAGTTGACGGATCATGATGCTTTCCGCGTCGGGGTATTTTCCCGCCCATCGTTTGGAAGATTCTTTGGTGGCGGTGTTGACGTTTTGCGTGTTCATCCTGCTCTTGCTCCTCTCTGGTGGTTATTCCATCGTTCGGTGAGTTCCCTGGCGGCAAAGGGCGACGGAGCAACGGCGTAAGGAGACACGCAAGGGGCGAGACGAAAAGTTTTTACCTGGAAAAAGTTTTCGGTGAAGTGCATTTAACCCCTTGCGGGGTGACGCGCCGGTGCTACGAACAGCCCTCCGCCGGGGAACGGCCGTCCGATGGCGCACCGGAAACGCAGCGAGGAGGAACACGGCCGACACGGCGACAAGCCGGGTCGCCCTTAGCGTTCCTCGCCTGGGCGAGAAACAGTGAAAAGCGGCGCCGGCATCGCCGGCTGCAAGCGTGCCCATCGCGTGACGGATGGAAGCCCGTCAGGGGGGAGACGGCGTGCCGGCTACCTGCGCAGCACGACAGCCGGGCCCGAAGGGCACGCCCTGGCATCATGCGGAAACCCGGTTCACCGCAGAAATACCGGCAGCCGGCAAGGGAGAGGTAGAAAAACCGCCACCAGGTCTTTGTGACAGCATACGAGAAGGGAAAGAATGGCCGGTGCCGCAGGCGCCGGCCTTTCGTTCTGTTCGTCTTTTACCGCGCGGTGCTGGCCGGAGTCACCGCCACCGGAAAAAGGGCGGCGTGCCCTCCTCCGTTTCCAGGTAGCACACAGCGTCGTCATCAAACGCCCAGCACTCCCTGCCCCGATCGGTAAATTCGCCCGGTAACGGCAGCGTGTCGTTTTCAGTCATGCGTTATCGGGCAGGATCGCCCTGCCCGCCTCGGGTGTTATCGGTACATCGGCCAGCGCGTGGACGTCACGCGATACCAAAACGGCGTATACATCTCGCGCTGATACTTCAGTGTCAGGCTGTTGCCGATCACCACGCGCGCCGGGATACCCAACAGCGACAGCTGGATGTAACACATCCGCGCCGCCACCGGATCGATGTCCACGCAGTCGGCGCGCAGCTGCGTTTGCGGGTTATACCCCCGCGCCAGCATCACTTTTGCAAACGCGATCACCATCCCGCCCGCGCCGCAGGTCGGTTCGGACAGCGTGATATACGGCTCTTTATCCAACGCCGCCAGCCGATCACCGGCCACCAGTCCCGCCATCAGCTCGGAGAGATGAAACGGCGTGAAAAACTGGCCGATGTTGCCGCTGCCCAGCTCCAGCTCCATAAACAGCGATCCGAGAAAATCCCCCATGCCCTGATCCAGCCCGATGACCAGCCACGAAAGCAGCTGCGCCATACGCTGCTGGTCGGCTTTTTCATAGCGCTGGATGGTGGCCATATACTCCGCCTCGATGTCCGGCGACTTTAACAGCAGATTTTCCAGCGCACAGGCCGTCAGTTTCACAAAATCGCTGAAAACTTCGTAGCGATGGTGATAACGCGCCGTTTCACGAAAGGTACTCAAAAAGCCTTGCGCGGATCATCGCCGGTGATTGTCCGTTTCCGTCTCGGTACAGGGTCGGCGGATTTTGACGGTTCGACCGCATCAGCCCTGACGTTCTTTTCCGTCGGGGGCAATGCATCTACGGGCACGGAAAACAGGGCATCAAAAGAGAGTTGAGACACTATATTTACCTCCGGGTCAGTGAATAGCCGCCCCGAAAAACGGGGCGGCTCGCGTTATCAGGCCATCGCCCGCGTTAACTCCAGCGCACGCAGAACGTGCCCCCATTCACTGCCCCGCATCGACGGCACCCGCACCGATTTGCCCTTGCGGACACACCCGGCGATATGACGCCCGAACGACCGCAGATCCGGATCGACGTCGGCGGCGGCTATATCGCCGCGCGCGATCCGCCGTTGGCGCTTCACCTGCTCGCACTCTGCCTGCAGGCGCTTTACATACTCGTCGGTTACTGTCATGATGCTTACATTCGATTTCATGGTTGATCTCCATGCTGATTGATGAATGCCGGTTTCACTTTCCACGGGTCAACCGGCACGAGAGAGCAGGCGAAAGCCTGCTTTTTTCATTTACGGGCTTGCGTCTCCCGGCTTAACACCTCCTTATTGATCCGCGCCAGAATGGCGCTGTGCGGTAACGTCACCACGTCGCGGAACTTAAAATAGCGATCGCCAACTTTGGCAAAAATGTAGGCAACGTCCCCGCAGTACATTTCGGCCAGCTTGAAAGTTTCGCTATGTGCGTCGCCCGCCCAGTCTTTCGGGTACATCACCGCGATGGCATCCATAAACGCCGCCAGCGTGATTTCTTCCACGTCGCTGCGTGCCTGCTGCTCGCGCCGTTGCCAGTACGCGGCCTCGGTGCTCGCATCCCACGCCATGCGGTTTTCGGTGCTGATTTCGGTCTGATACATCGTTTTCTCCTCCTGGGTAATGCCGGGCGGCGATAGCACCGCCCGACGAAAATCAGTAATCGGCCGACAGTTCATCCATCAGGGAAAAGAACGAATCGTAGGCGCGGTCTGCCTCGGCCTCCGTCAGCATATAACCCCGCTTGGACGCCGCGCCCATAAAGACCGGCCGGTCTTTCAATGGCAATGCACACAGATAATTCATCGCCATCTCTAACAGCCGTGATTCAAAGATTTCGTAATGCAGACCACATGACTGCCCGGCCTGCTTCTCCATCCGGGCCAGCACGACATCAGCGCGGATCACATCAAAGGCATTTGAAGAGTTCAGATTGCGGACAAAACCGTCAGTACGGAGCGCATTGTGTTTTTCCCCATATCTTTCAGAGCGTTCCTGAGCGGCGGTTTTGACGTTGACGTTTTGTGTGTTCATGCTGGCATCCCTCTTCGGTGGTTGATTTATCTCTCGTCGGAACCTTTCGCGGCAAAAAAGCTGACGTAGCGACGGCGAACGAGGGAACGCAAGGGCGCCGCTTGCGGCGTGCATTTCACCCTTGCGGGCTACCGGGCGACGGTGCTACAAAAGCGGCCGCGTAAGGGCCGATGAGAGATAACCACCGGTGAGATGAGCAGGAACACACCCGACACGGCGACAAGCCGGGGCGACCTTAGCGTTCCTCGCCTGGGCGAGGAACAGTGAGAAGCGGCGCCGGCATCGCCGGCTGCAAGCGTGCCTTTCGCGTCAGCGATGGACGCCCGCAGGGGGGGCGACGGCTCGCCGGCGCCATGCGCAGCACGACAGCGCGCCCGGACGCCCACCGATGCATCGTCTCGCCAGGCAAGTCGTTCAGAAGCAGCATATCCATGCCCGACTGTCGCCGTAGCACCGTCAACAGCCGCAGCGCCTCCTGTCAAAAGAATGTGTATATCTGGCACAGGAATGAGAGAGCAACAAGCCGCAGTGGCGTAGCCACTGCAGCCTGTTGTCCAGGGTTTAGCGGCCTACCAGGCTATTCGGCAGCCGCGCCGCGTTATCGATATGCGCTTCAGCAGATAACTCAGCACTGATCAGACTGACCTGAAGACGCGCCTCCCAGAATGGCATGACCGACCAGAGGTAACTATCCAGTTCGTCCAGACAGGGAAACCGCGCCGTCCACGCCAGCACCAGCCCGCTCAGGTCATCCTCGGCCAGTCCCTGCTGCTGCGCACGCCGCACCCAGCGGTCAAGCTCGCCCGGCGTGATGAACGCCAGCTCGATTTCCGCCCGCGCCAGCCGCACCTGGTAACGTCGCCGCTTGTGCCGCCGGAGTGTGGCATCGATGCGCGCCTGACGGGTGTGTTTCATCGTCAGCCGGTGTTCGAAGCGCTGACGACGGCGGCGGTTCACTTCCAGGAACAGCGTATCGCGAGTGTCGCCCGGCAACGGGGAATAACAGTGCTCGCCCCGGCTGGCAATCAGCGTGTCGAGCGCGTCGATATAGTCTTCCTTGCGCGTGGCGCGGCGACGATCGCCGGGCCGGTAGGTCACGTCTATCATGCGGATGTCCTTGGCTGAAATTGTGAGCCGCCCGGTTAACTGGCGGAAAAACGCCGTGGCATAGGGGTAAACGGGTAACCGCCTGCCTGCTTCACGCCGGGCTTCGACCTGTGCGATGGCCTGCCAGACGGCCTGCCGGTACGGGTGCCACGGCACCAGAGCGAGATGATTCGGGATCACAGGCAGTGCCCTCCCATCCGCAGCGCAACCGCCAGCTTTTCCGGCCGCCAGAACCCCAACCGGTAATAGCCCGCCACGGTATGCAGCACCCGGTTGACCGTGGCCGGGGTGTAATGCTCATCCAGGTACAGCCACGCCAGCGACTGACCGTCGTCAAACGGCAGCGTCATTGACCAGTTCGGCACATCCGCGCCCGCACTGCACAAGTAGAGCGCTGTCGCCTCATCCCCTGCCGGGCTTATCCGGCATACCACCGGCACGCGCCCGCAGAACTCGCAGCCCTCTTCCGCCACCACGCGCCAGCCTTCCGGCAGCGCCAGTTGCCCCAGCACCGCGCAGTTGAGCATCACCCGATACTCTCTGCCCCGGTCGCGGTACTCCTCCAGTTCGTCGGCGCTCATCGCCGTCAGTGTTTCGAGATTGAATGCATTTTTCATCGCTGTTTTCTGCCGCCCCTCAGGGCGGCAGCTCCCTGTCGGTTAGGTGCCGGCGCTGTTGTCAGCGTCCTGTAAAGTGGTGGTGTCCTCGGCCAGCGGCAGCAGGCACTCCGGCACCCAGCCGCCGGCGGTCAGTTCATCCTCGGCCAGCTGCGCGGCGTCGCCCTTCTTCATCTTGAGCACCGAGGCCGCCTGCGCCACCTTCTCGGCATCAAGTAGTGCATCGCTCATCAGCTCCTTGCTGATCCGCCCGAAGTAATTGGCCTTGGTCGGTTGCCACCAGTCGCGCAGCGTGAAATCCAGCGCGTGCTCGAGCGGCGTCAGGGCATCGCCGACTTTGCCATCCTTTGCAGGCCACAGCTGCACGGCATCGAGCGACAGGCCGACGCAGTACGCCAGCAGCGCCACGACCTCGGCCTGTTCCCACGTCAGCAACCATGAGAAATCGGTATTCCACTCCGGCGGCAATTTGGCTTCCCACTGCGTGTGCAGCTCGCCCAGCTGGCGATCGGCGCGGCTGCCTTCCGCCGTCGGGGCTTTGCTCAGCAGCTCCCCACGTTTTGGGGTCAGGCTGGTTTGGAGCAGCGATCCGGCGTAACGCGAACCGAAAACTTTCACGGCCAGCGTGTGGGTGTGTAGCGCCAGCGCCACGGTCGGGTTCTCGACCAGCGCGCCCATCACCGCCAGCGTGCGCTCCGCCGACAAACAGGTGATCAGCGCCGCCGACAAGCCTTTCTCCTTGGTTTTCGGTGCCGCCGTTTCGGTGGTCGCCGTGCCCTCGCCGTTGTCATCAGCGCCATTCCCGGTCGTTGCTTCGCTCGCCCGCAGCACGATCCCGCGCTGATAAACCACCTCCCCGTCACGCAGGGACGCCACTACCCCGCCGCTGCTGCGCATCGCCTGCGGCCATGCACGGACGATTGCCTGTACGGTCAACCGCGCAATATCGGCTTCGACAGCATGGCTCTCGACGTTCAGTGCGTGGATATCGGTATCGGCATCCGCCGCTTCAAATGCCGCTTCTAGCTCACTGAACCGCGCTTTCAGGCGGGTGATCTCGGCCTGTTCGTCAGCGGTAAATTCCGGCTGCGGTTCGGCCAGCTCGCGGTACAGCTCCGCATCCTCCCCCCACGTTTTAATGGCCGAAATACGCCCTTCCGCCCAGCTCCAGCCCTCATCCTCGGCCACCTGCTGCGCCAGCGCGTGCAGTTTTTCACAGGCAAGACGCTCCAACATCGCCGGTTCGGTCAAAAAGCCCTCGTCGGAAAACAGGTCAAATTTGAATGTGCCGCCCGCCGCTTCGTAGACCTCGCGCCCGACGAACGCCAGTTGGTTGTTATCTCTGGCCGAGACTTCGCCTTTCAGCACAGCCTCGCGCAAGTGCTGCGGCGCAGCCGCCCAGCCGTGCGCGTTTTCCCACACGTCACACTGACGTTGATGATCTTCGGTGGCCGACAGCGCCTGCAGCTGGTCGAGGGTGATCTGGTCGTCGGCCAGCGCATCGAGTAGCACCAGCGCCATTGTTGCCAGACGCAGGCAGCGTTGAACGTGGCGCGTGCTGAACCCCAGCAGATCGCCGATCTGCGCCGGAGTTTGTCCGTCTGCCGACAGGTCGCGGAACGCCGTAACCTGATCGGCCGGGTGCATCTGTTCGCGCTGGCTGTTCTCCATCATCGACACCACGCGCGCCATCGCCCGGCTGACGACCAGCACCTCGACCGGGTAATCGTCGGTCACGATACCGTCCGGGATGGTCTTGTCGGCGTCGTTCTCCTGTTCCATCAACCAGCGCAGCGCCAGCGTGCGCCGCTCACCTGCGGCGACGCCGTAGCGGCCATCCTCCATCTCGAATACCACCAGATTCATCAGCAGACCGGCTGAACGGATGGCGGCGGCCAGCCCCTCGATCGACGCCTGCGAGGATTTTTTCTTGCGCACGTTCAAATCGGTCAGCACCAGCAGGCCGAGCGTGGCGGTTTTGCGCACGGCCTTGGCCAACGCCGCCTCGATTTTTTCCGTGAGGGCGTTTTTCTTGGTGGTTTTGACCGGACGGGTTGTCTTGCCCTTGATTGGTGCTTTAGACTCAGTCATAGACATGGTGTATCTCCGTTGATAATTGCCTGTTGAGCCAGCGTCAGAAGTGGGTGCTTCCGCGCTGGCGGTGAGAAAGCGGCAGCGATGCCGCTTTTTTATTGCCCTGAACTCATGCACCAGTGGGTCATCGTCATCTGATCGCTGGCAGCCACCGGCCAGCCGCCGACGATCCACACCGAAATGGTGTCGAAATCCCCAAAGTCCGTGAACACCTCTTCCGCCCCTGCCGGTACGACCGGCGGTTCAATGGTGCCGGTTGAACGACCGCACACCGCCTTCACATAACAAAACAGGTCATACACCTGCGGGATGGTCAGGGCACTGCTGGTCTGTGCAGATGCTGCTGTAGGCTTCGTTGTCGCGCCCTGGACGTTTTGTGGTTGCATGTTGGATTCCTCCGGGTGGTTGTTTGATGCCACTGTGAGTATTCGCCGTCGCAATAAACTGATTCAGCACGGCGGTGAGCGGCACCAAGGGGCGGAGACAAAAAGTTTTTTTGAACGAAGGGAGGAAAAAGTTTTTGGCGGAGTGCATTTCACCCCTTGGTGTTCAAGCGAGACGCTGTGCTGTTATCAGTTGCGGCGGGAAGACTGACTGCGGCAGGCGTACCACGGAAGGATGAACGGGCACCCACCCGACACGACGGCGCGACAGCGGTCGGCGGGGCGTCAACAGCGTCCT
The DNA here is from genome assembly GCF_057808395.1 of Serratia sp. TSO36. Classification (NCBI taxonomy): domain Bacteria; kingdom Pseudomonadati; phylum Pseudomonadota; class Gammaproteobacteria; order Enterobacterales; family Yersiniaceae; genus Serratia; species Serratia sp. TSO36. The sequence continues at coordinate 58,041 of NZ_JBJZOU010000030.1, forward strand.
GCAGCCTGGCTGCAGGACAGTGAGGGCGGCTCCGGCGCAGCCGGCTGCAAGCGGGGTTGCGTGAGGATGGAAGCCCGCAGGGGGAGACGGCCGGCCGGCTCCCTGCGTAGCACGACAGCCGTCCCCATCGGGGCACACCCATAGTAACAGGCCATTCCTCAAACTGAGGTTCTACAATGTATTGACAGAGCACTAAAGTGATACTAAATTAACACCAAACAGGAGCCAGCAAGGAACCAATTAAGCACCATGATTATACTAATTGGAAGTCAAAAAGGCGGTTGCGGGAAATCAACGACAGCAGTCAATATTGCAGCAGAATTGTCACGACAAGGGCATGATGTGATGCTGGTCGACTCTGACCGTCAAGGAACCGCATCCAACTGGATTGCTGACCGTAATACGATCGAAGGTATAGCACCTATCCACTGCATTCAGAAATTCGATAACATTCGCGATACGCTACTCGATCTCGATAAGCGCTATGAATACGTGGTTGTTGACACTGCTGGTCGTGACAGTCGAGAGCTTAGAACGGGCATGACATCAGCAGATGTGCTGCTGGTCCCTTTCCGCCCTTCACAACCCGATTTAGATACGCTGCCACGGTTGACAGAAATTATGACGGAAGCTAAGGATCTCAATCCCAAACTGAAGGCTATCGCCATGCTGACGCTCGCACCGTCCAATCCAGTCATCAACGAGATCCAGGAAGCCAAAGAGTACCTCAAAGACTTCCCTGAGTTGGGGTTGATGAGCACGGTGGTACGTGACCGCAAGGTTTACCGGGATTGTATGTCCGAAGGGCGTGGCGTGGTCGAAATGGATAATTCGAAAGCCAAAGCCGAAATTCAATGTCTGGTGAAGGAGTTGATGACATGGTAAAGCGCAGGGAACCCGTCGTCACTCCAGCGGCAGTGGAAAAACGCATCGAAGAATTTGCAGCTGCAGCTGATCATGTCGTTACGCCACTCAAGCAAACCGACAGTGAAGCACCACGTGATTACAAGGCCATCCGTGTGCCGTTCAATCAATATGAGTATGAGTTGCTGGAGAAGCTATGCAAAAAAACCAACCGCTCTAAACTCAATATGATCCGGCATGCATTGAAGTTTTATGATGAGCACGGGGATTAAGGCATCAAAAAAAGACCAAAAAGGAGCTATAAAGGCTCCTTTTTGGCACCAAAATCACACCACTTAAACATCATATGACAACGCATCTGATTCGGAAGAGTTGGGGGCCTTTCTCCTGGCCCGTATTTTCCTTCCCCCTCAGAAACAAGCAATGGTGTCCACTGCCAGATTGCCCACCTGCCGTTCAGGACTTCAACGCCCGCCAGTAACATACGCCTGGAAGGGCTTGTGTCAGCGTGACTAAAGGCGTCAAACCGGTATACTAATGGTATCATTTTGGCATCAATAAAACCTAATACAGGAACCATTATGACACCTGATCCAATCGGTAAACACGTTGCCATCAGAGACTATCCTGTACACCTGGTTGAGGGGGTGTACAGCTGCAGGTATAACGACATTATTTATTGCCGATTCAAAATTCCGCTGCGACAGGGTGAATTTGCCTATATGGAGCAGGCGATTTCCGACACCAGTGAGAATTACATCGTCGTTGCCGATAGGGATAAGTTGCTTGCTGTCAGCCTGGCGTAACACGCCGAATTCCATTGTGCCTGAACTGAGCCGGGGTGATGAGTCCGCCTGGCGACGTGACCATAAATTTCACGAAGCAGAAAGATGCTTTAGCATTGGCGCCGGCAACCCGGTACCGCTGGCCACTCCGACATGTCGATTTATTCTAGAGCGTGGCTTGCCAGTTCCTGCGCTTAATTTTGTCGATGGGATCACTCGGACAATTTGGCTGTTGGCGAATGGCGCCGATCGCTTGCCTGTTCATGCCTATAATCACCATGACGCCCTGTTGCTGCAACGAGGGATCGGCCATAGGGCTGCATCGCCAGTGTCAGTAAAAACGTTATTTTTCCAGTATGCCGGCGCAGTCTTGCCACGTAATCTACGCTATAAAGCTGACCCCAACCACATCAAATTGAAGCCAAAATACCACCAAAAAAGCACCATATAAGCACTAAATTGATACCAAACAAACACACTATAGTTAATACGCACTACATCATGGATGCCGCCCGACTAGCAGTGTAAAAGAAGCACCTAGATAACACTAAAAAGGTACTAATCAAACACCTTTTTTACACCATTATCGGCCAGCTGCAGCATCTCCGCCGCCACGCCGACATCCATCGAGAACGGCACGCCACCCCGGCCTGATACCGTGTCGAGACTGAACACCTTCAGGTAGACCTGCGTCGATTTAAAATCCTTATGACCCATCACGGCCTGCAGCGTCAGCGGCGCCACCCCATGAAACAACAGATGCATCGCAAAGCTGTGCCGGAATGTATGGGGGGTGACGCGCGCCAGGCTGAACCGCACGCCCTGACGATCAGCCTCACGGAGCACCTTCTTCAACCAGTTGCGCGCGGTGCCATCGGTCACCGGCCAGATCGGTTTGGTCTTGTGCTCGGTAAAGGTGTGGATGTGATCGCGCAGCCGCGCCGTAAAGGGCCCGTCTTCGAGCGCCACCGTGCGTTTGACCGGAGATGCCGTTCGGGCGGTCGGTCCCGGTGCGTTGAGTTTCAGCGCCGGCGGCCGGCCAACCCTAGGGTTGAGCCGTTGCTTGAGGGTACGCAGCGTGACGAACGCCGACGCCGCATCAAATTCCACGTCCGCCGGACGTACCGCCAGTGCCTCATTGATCCGCGCGCCGGTGTTCCACAAAAACTCGAACAGCGTGCGCTTTTCCAGATCGTGGCAACAGGACAGTAAGACGGCGATTTCCGGCGGCAGCAGGTAGTAGGGCAGATCACCATGCAATGCGGCGCGGTTGGACGCGCACATAGCGGTCATCGCCGGCCAGCAGATCGCCGCCGATCGCGCTACGTAAAATCTGAGATTTTTCAGGAGGGCAAAGGGCGCATTTTTTCGTGATCCGCAATCAGTGACTTTCAGTGTCTATTTTGCCGCAACCGCGCCGGGTGATCGCTCACAATAATTTTTGTGGCGCAGGCCGCGGTTCGGTTAAATCATCCTGCATAGAAGTTTAACCCAATCACCGACGAACGCCAGACCTGACGCCGGGGCCTGGCAGTGCCGACCGCGGGGCAAAACGACACAGCATGTAGTAGCCAGAACGACCGATCCAGACACAAGATGTAGCGTTATCCACAGAAACGGTGGATAAGTCAGCAACGTTCGGTAAAAAGGCGTTTTACCGAAACACTGTGCAAACGCTATACTGCCTCCATCCAGTTCAGAACACGCCGGGAGGGGCCGGCAATAGTTAACCACTACCGCAGTAATTTTTGCCAAGGGAGGCCAGAACAATGAGCGTGACAATATTCAGAAAAATGAGAGGTCGCATTGTTCCCCTCACCGTTGATGAAGAGCACGCTTCATATTACGAGTCCCATGACTATAAAAAAACACCGAAACATAAAGCAACCACGAATAAATTTGACACTTTCACATCGTTCACTGAGCCCAATGCCACTTGCAATAAATGTGGCAAGGATGTTTTCTATTATGAGAATTCATACGGTTCACGGGTACTCTTTGATGCCTTAGGTCCCCCCTGGCCAATTCATCCGTATTATCATTCAGAACCGGTATTGAAAAAACAAACGAAACCGTCAAGCGCGCCGGGGTGGGAACCCGTTTTAATTGAAAAAGGCGTCATCACATCCAGTGGCGCATTACGGATACAAGGGGAAATCCGTGGCGCGACAATCAGATTTACGTTCGAAGCAACTGATTTTTTAAAAATGCACGTTGACATAAAGGATGTAAAAAATCTCATTGTGTTTGCCGCCAGGGAGAAAAGCAAGGTACAGACGCACAACGGCAAAATGACGTTTACCTGTCTCTACGAGCTTGTATCAGAAAAGGAAGATAATGATGATTTCCAACGGGATACTAGCGTCACACCAGATTTAATGTCGGTGACGCCCGCAGAGAAAAATACATCCGCCGCTACACAAGCCCCCATTTCCTCCGTATCAACACCGCATATTGTGGGCACGTTAACAATAAGAAACATTGAATTGGTTGTTGATAAAAAGGAAAACATGACGGCTATCGTTAACGGTAATCTTAATAAACGTTTTCGCGTAAACTATCTTCTTCTCGAGTATGAGAAAATCAATGAGCTGTTGTCAGAATCAGAGAGCAACAAGAAAGAAACCCGCATCACAACCTGTTTTGTCAAAGACTCTGAAGATGAAATAACCTTGGTATTTCCTAATAAAATCGGTGGCACAGAAAAAACATTCAATGTCAGTTTCGTAAAAAAGAAACTCGCGGACAGCTTGCCCCGCGTACAGTCGACACACAACGAAAAACCGGCTCCCCGTCCAATGGTACTTCATAGAAAGAAACGAGAACGTTCATTAGAGGAACAGATAGGCAGCTTGGCCACAAAAATATCCTCATCCATGGCTGATGCATTTCTCAATGCTAAAAAGAGATAGTCGCTGGGTCGGCGCCGGTTCAGGAACGGTGAGGATATCAGCCGCTTCACCGAGAGTAGGGCGAAATGAGGGATCATGCTACGATACCACGATGAAAACGACACCCACTGCGCACGACGCGCTGTTCAAACAGTTTTTGACGCACCCGGAAACCGCCCGCGACTTTCTGGACGCACACCTGCCGCCGGCGTTGCGCCAGGCGTGCGACCTGAGCACCCTGCGTCTGGAATCCGGCTCATTCGTCGAGGAAGACCTGCGTGCGTACTACTCAGACGTGCTTTATTCGCTGAAGGCCGGGCAGGGCGACGGCTATATTTACGCCCTCATCGAGCACCAATCGACGCCGGACAAAAACATGGCGTTTCGGTTGATGCGGTATGCCATTGCCGCCATGCAACGCCATCTGGCTGCCGGCAATGAACAGCTGCCGCTGGTGATCCCCGTCCTGTTCTATCATGGTCAGGTAACACCCTACCCGTATCCGATGAACTGGCTGCAGGGCTTCAGTGATTCGGCGCTGGCCGGCCAGCTGTACGGGGGCGATTTTCCACTCGTTGACGTCACGGTCATTCCGGACGATCAAATCATGCAGCATCGCCGCGTCGCCATTCTGGAGCTGCTGCAAAAGCACGTTCGCCAGCGTGACCTGGCCGATTTGCTGGAACAGCTGGTCACGTTGCTGCTGGCCGGTTACACTACTCAGGAGCAGCTGACATCACTGATGCATTACATGCTGCAGGTTGGTGAAACCCGCAACCCGGGCGAATTACTATCAACCCTGGCATCACGGGTGCCGGAACACGAGGACACGCTGATGACGATTGCAGAAAAGTTGAGAGAAGAAGGGCGTCAGAAAGGACGTCAGGAAGGGCGTCAGGAAGGACGCATCGAGGGGCTGCAACTTGGCGAAGAAAAAGGGCGCCAGGAAGGCGAGCGCGATGCGGCGCTGAAAATCGCCCGCGCCATGCTGGCCAGCGGGCTCGATCGCGAGTCGGTAATGAAAATGACCGGGCTGACAGCCGACGACCTGGCGCACATTCACCACTGATAGAGCGCCACGAACGTAGCGCCCCTGCGGGGCGAGCACGGCAGCGCCGCTGCCTCAACCGTCTTTAAGACCCTGTCCTACCTCAACACCCGCGTCGGCTGAACACGCTAAGATCCTCACGGTGGCACCGGCCCCGCCGCTGCGTTGACACCCGCATAAAACGAGCACGTCTGCGACCTGAGCCGGCTGGCGCCGATGCCCTTTCCCTGCCCTCTGACGCCCTGTAGACTCTGCACCATGTATATTCCACGACCCGCAAAGCTGTTGTTCCAGCATGACGACGGCTGGAGCCGGTATCTCGACAAACACGGTGACACTCTCAGCGACTGGACCCAACTCGCCGTCGAGCGCATGCTCGCCTGCGGCACCTGTGCCATGGGTGTTCGCCGCTACTGCTGCGCCTCACCGGATTGCACCCATACCCGCTTCTTCTGCCAGAGCTGCAAGTCCAAAGCCTGTAGCAGTTGTGGCCTCAAGGCCACCGAGCAGTGGATTGCCGAACAGCAGCACATCCTGCCCGACTGTGACTGGCAACATATCACCTTCACCATGCCCCATCTGCTGTGGCCATTTTTCAACAACAACTGGCCGCTGCTCAACGAGCTGTTCCGCTGTGCCACCCGCCCCATGCTCCGCTGGGCCCGCCGGCAGGGTATCGAAGTGGGGATCTTCTGCGCGCTCCACACCTACGGCCGGCAGCTCAATCAGCATCAGCACATCCATGTCTCCGTCACCCGCGGCGGCCTCAATATCAAACACGGCACCTGGCGGCAGCTGTTCTTTAAAAAGAAAGAGGTCGAGCAAATCTGGCGCAGCGCCGTGGTTTACCTGCTGCGTGACAACTACGACCGCATCAATCCTGGCACCCTGCCAGGCCTCGGCCATATCCGTAGCGAGGACCGGTGGCACAGGTATCTGCATGCCCAATACCGGCGTTGCTGGAAAGTGCACTTCGCCAAAAAGACCCGTGGCGCCTGGCGCAGCGGGAAATACCTGGGCCGGTACCTGAAGCGCCCGCCGGTGGCGGCTTCACAGTTGCGGTATTACCGCGGAGGCGCCGTGGTCCATCAGTATTACGATCACCGCACACAGCAACACAAACGCCAGAAAATCAGCCAGGAGGAGATGCTGCAACGGTACGTCAGCCATATCCCCGCGCGGCATTTTAAAATGGTGCGGTACTACGGTTTTCTGGCCAACCGCAAGCGGGGCACGCTGCTGCCAAAGGTTTACGACGCGCTGGAGATGACGGTACGGGAGAAACCGAAGCGGCCCGGGTTCGCGGTGCTGATGAAAAGTTTCCTGGGCACCGACCCATACCAGTGAATCCTCTGCAAAGGCCGGCTGCGTTTTGCCGGCGCCATGGCGGGCGAGCATGCCACCAAACTGCTGTCAGACAGGCTGCACCGGCTGGCAAAGAAACGATTGCTTCAGATCCCGTCTCTGGATTAGTGCGCCTAAAAAATGGGTTTTAGATTAAAACGCCACCGTAATGGTTATTTTTACCCATAAATCTGCACAGCCCCACGTCATCAGGGGCTGTTGTACGCCGACGTTCATGGCCAGTCGCTCCGAAAAAACGCGATCCAGATTCCTAACCGTGAACGAGTAGTGCAATGCGTTGCAGTAAAGATTCGCTGCCAATGATTTCCGTCATGCGCAGTCCTTGTGTCCCAAAAAGTCCATAATGAAATTGTCACATCTCGTAATCACCACGGTGACAATGATTGCCCTCGCAGTTTCTCTATGCACAAATCACCCACATGATAATAAGCAACCAAATAGCAACGCTATTAAATTACCGGGCGCCCGTTGCCGGGTGATCCGACTTTATGGCGTATGACAACTTTCCGGAAGTGTACCACGGCGGGAAAATAATCATATCGCGGTTGTCGGCCGAAAACCGCCGTTAACGATCACCCCGGCAAAACACAATATATCGAAGAAATGCAGCTGAAGCGGCGCCACATGTTGTGGTTTTAGGGATGACAGGGAGGGTGACGATCAGGAGATCCGTCTCTGCCAGAAATCGGAACTGAAGAGGAAAAAAAGAAAGTGACATATATAAAACATATCCATATGCTACACATCTGCATATACATCACCTATACACAGGTGACATATTGGCCTATACTGAGCCTATGCCGATGGGCCATGAGGCCATAAACCAGGAGGACATCATGCGAACCGTATCCATTTTTAAAAATGGCAACAACCGCGCCATCCGTCTGCCCCGCGATCTGGATTTTGAGGGGGTGAGCGAGCTGGAGATCGTCCGGGAAGGGGACAGCATCATCCTGCGTCCCGTCCGGCCGACCTGGGGCTCCTTTGCGCAGCTGGAAAAAGCTGACGCAGATTTTATGGCGGAGCGGGCGGATCTGGTCAGCGACGAGGGGCGAGTTGACCTGTGAACAAGACCTATATGCTCGACACCAACATCTGTTCGTTCATCATGCGCGAGCAGCCGCAAGCCGTCATTAAGCGCCTGGAGCAGGCGGTGCTGCGTAACCACCGTATCGTGGTCTCGGCCATCACCTATGCCGAGATGCGTTTTGGGGCGATCGGCAAGAAGGCCTCGCCGCGCCATACGCAGCTGGTCGACGCGTTCTGCGCCCGCCTCGATGCCATCCTGCCCTGGGATCGGGCCGCGGTCGACGCCACCACCGAGATCAAGGCCACCCTGACCGCGGCCGGGACGCCGATCGGCCCGAACGACACGGCGATCGCCGGGCATACCATTGCCGCCGGCGCCATACTGGTGACGAATAATACAAGAGAATTTGCGCGGGTGCCGGGTCTTGTACTGGAAGACTGGGTCAGATAAACCCGTTATCAATGTAGTGTCGTACAGCAAAATGATCTAATACAATTGGCTGAGGGGGATCTTATGAGTTATGGCTGGCTTTTCGAAACACAGGACGAGGAAGTTTCCGGAGGTATTGTTATTGATCTGGAACACCTTCCTCCTGAGCTTAAACTGACCGCTATCCAGATTTTAGTGAATCAGGTTGACCGTGAAACGGCAGAGAAAAAACTAGCAGAAGTCATACAGCAACTTGAGTTTGATATAACCGCAGCAGAACTTTCAGCATATCTTTTTAAACCGGGTCATGCCTGACGGTTGCCCTGATGGCGGCGGGATCACCACCGGCGATAGGCGAATCCGATATATACCTGGCTGAAGGCTACCACCTTTGTCAGTACAACCAACGCCCAGACTTGGCGGACTCGATGAGCATATTGACGGTAAATGGGGGTACTTCGGGGAGGTCCTTTTCACGCCTGAACAAATTTTTGAGCAATGTCCCCATCGGCGGATCGGGGTAATAGGTTTTGATATTGAAACTGGCCTTATCGACTGAGAACTTTTCAAAAAAATCCTCCATCAGTCCTTCTGCTTCAGCCCAATCCATGCCAATGTCAGCATCAATATCAGAACCTGGCGTTATCACGGGTGCGCGGCCAGAGATGACTGAACCATAATGCTTTCTGACGAGGGCGATTACTTGCTCTTCAAGCGTCTCGGCTACCATAAGCGATCCTCAGCACGGGCGATTTTGTTATAGGCCACAACGCTCTCAACGCTGATCCGTGAGACATCATAGGCGAGAATGAGCCAGCCGACGACCGGCCAACGAAGGTGCCGATGTTCGAGATCATCTTTCGCCTCACGCCTTCCACGGGATTACCGATAAATGTTGGTAGCTGAATCCCATACGGGAATTTGGCGTTCCCAAAGACCTTGCGTGAAGCCACACTGGCGAGTGAGGCCACCGCGAGTGACGGAGACGTGGATATGCGGGTGCTGATTGAGCTGGCGGCCGTAGGTGTGGAGCGCACAGAAGATACCGACTTCGATCCCCTGTTGGCGCGCCCAGCGGAGCATGGCGCGGGTGGCGCAGCGAAACAGATCATAAAGACGGTTGAGGCTGCAAAGCAGCCGTGCTCGCACCGCAGGTGCGCTACGTTCTGATGCAGTCAGCTTATTTTGCCTGGGCTTTGATCGTCAGATTACACGTGTATTTTCCCGCTTTATGACCATTCGTCTCATCTTTCTTAATCCAGATGCTTGAGGTATTCGTCCCATTCGTGAACGTGATTGCTGGTTTCCATGTACCGCCAGTAAAAGCAGCTGCACTATTTCCAATAGTGACACTGGCTGTCAGCGAATCAGTAAAATCGTCATGTTTGAGGGTGATTTTATCCCCGGCGCCGTCACATCCGGTTACCACCAGAACACCGTTTGTCGCATTGGATGTTGTGGTGACGTCCAATTTCGCCCACTTCCCTGAACTAAGCTCCTTATCAAGGCTGACCATTTTTTTAGAGAGCATAACAGAGAACACCGCCTCTACCTCGGCTTCAATCGTGACGATGGCACTTTCAGCGGCGTAAGCATAACCCCCGACGCCCCCGCTCAGCATCAGGGCAAAAGGGATAAATTGTGTCAGTTTCATCATTAAACTTTATGGTTATCTGGCTGGAGGGCGCTATGGATATCGTGACATCCATAGCGCACAGTACGACTCAGGGCTCAGCAATCAGGGCTTGGAGACCTTCACGTTGAGAGTACCTGTATACTCACCGACGCCCACAAGCTCCGGCGTATCCGGGGTCAGGTGCAGCTTAACCGGTGTACCCACTTTTGCCGTGCTAATACTGGCTTGACCATTAGAAAACACCGTCTTTTCCAGTTCCGCCTTAACTTTCAGTTTCTGATCTTTCGGCCCCTTCAGATTAAAGCCGTCACCGTTTTTATCCACGGCAGAAACCGTGACAGTCGCAGGAGTTGTGCTGTTTGGGACGTTGCTCTGAATATTAATCTCCACATCCGTCGTGCCCTTTGCAAAGTCAAGCGTTACATCTTTCACCTGATCTACACTGAATGTTTCCTCCACGGTAGCCGAGACTGTAAAATTTGTGGTATCGCTGGCCTGCGCGGCATACGGCATGCCGATAGCGGCGAGGACCAGCAGGCTGGCAGCGGTTTGTTTCATCATGCTTTTCATCTGTATTTCCTTTAAGGATTGTTACTGCGTTTAAAAAATCGGTATGGCCGGTATCGCGCCGGGATGCATGCCCTTACCGGCAGACGGCCGTGACGCGGGCCAGCGGTGTGACCGGGTCAGCCTCACCGATATGCCAGTCGGCCTGGCAGGTCTGTGCCGCGCCGTCTCCCCACTTCGCCATCACGGTGCCACTGCGGGCCAGACCGGTCAGGAACACCTGACCGTCATCCCCGGTGATACCGGTGCTGTCACCGGCGCTCACGGTGGTGCCAAACGGTAACGGTTTACCGTCCTTCATCAGCGTCATCAACACGCGCAGACCGCTCTTCGCGGCAAATCCTGCCCGGACGATAGCGCCCTTTGTCGGAATGACCCGGGCAACCGGCTCATCCACTTCAGTCTGTGTATCCATGTGCGCCACATCCAGCGCCACCCGGTTTTCATGATATTCACTGGCCCAGGGCTGCACGGCGTAACCACGCCAGTCGGTCCGCACGCCGGCACCGCCTTCCAGCGGAATACCCGCGGCACCCGGCACTGATACCAGAACACTGGTGTTACCCAGCGGCTGACCCGCCGTCAGGCCATCGCTGTGCAGAACAACTCCGCCCCGCATGTCATAACTGGCCTGGCGGTAGCCCTGCCCCTGGCTGTAACCGGCAGAGATATCCCCGTACCCTCCCTGGTAACCCAGGTGCAGGTTGCTGCTGTCCTCCCCCAGACCCGAACGGCTCTGCGAGACATGCCAGCTCAGGTTGCTCTGCTCCAGCGCAGTGCCCCCCAGGGAGGCCTGATGGCTGATTCGGCCCTGACCGTCACGCCCGGCGCCGTACGAGGCGTACATTGATTTTCCCCGCTCCCCGAGCAGGCTCTCCAGCGGCAGGGACAGCGACAGGCTCAGGTTGCGGTCCGTACGCCCGGCAGATGCGCCGTAGCTTTCGCTGTAGTTCAGGCTGTAACTGACCGGCCCCAGCGCGCTGCTGAACCCGGCCTGCAGGGAGGTACTGGCCCCCTGGCCGTGCCAGTACGTCTGGCGGCTGCCCGTCAGGTACAAAGAGCTGCGGTCACCCACATTCTGGGAGACACTCACATCCATCCGCTCGCGGCGGTTATCCCTCAGGTCATACCAGTCCCCAACCGGACGAGGGAGCAGACACCCGTTTACGTCACGCTGCTCCTCGCTCTGCCAGCCCGTCATCTGCGCCCGGTAGCTCTCCTCCAGGGTGTAAAATCCCCGGGTGGAGTAGCGATACCCCGCCAACTGAAACGTGGTCCCCGTGCTGGCAAAGCCGCGGCTGTACAGGAAACGTACGGACTGCCCGCGATGGCGACTGCCATCGGCGAGCGTACTGTTCGCATGGGTGATATCGGCTGAAAACGCCCCCAACGCCCCCATATTGATGCCGCTGCCCAGCAGGACTGACTGATACTTTCGGGAATATTGACCGCCGGTAAAGGCGGTGATGCCGTAAGGCAGCCCCCGGGTCAGGTTGCCCTGCAACACCACCGGATGAGCCTTATCCTGACGGCCGTGATTCTGTAACTGACCGGCGCTGAAGGCGTACTTCGTTCGCCCTTCCCGCAGCAAATTGGGGACGGTGGCATAAGGCACAGTAAACACACGTATCCCGCCATCGGCCTCCGTGACGGTGACCTCCAGGTCGCCGCTGGAATACATCGGGCTGATGTCATCAATGGCAAATTCGCCGGGGGCAACGTTGGTCTCGTACATCACATAGCCGTTTTGACGGATGCTGACCCGGGCGTTGCTCACCGCCACCCCGCGGATCACCGGGGCATACCCGCGCTCCTGGTCCGGATACATACCGTCATCCGTGCCCAGACTGACGCCGCGGAGCTGAATGGAATCGAACATCCCGCCTTCCGTCGTGGTGTCCCCCATAACCAGTGTGCTGCGCCAGTCCTTAATGCCGCGCTCCAGCCAGGTACGTCCGTGATGCCACTCCCGGCGATGACTGTTATCCGTCAGCGTACGTTCGTCGCGCAGACGCCATGGCCCGGCATTGAACCCGCTGTTGAGACTCAGGTAGCGACTGTGTCCACTGCCTGAACGCCCCTGACTTTCCGAGCCGCTGAAGGACCAGTTCAGCAGACCGGCCGTGATACCGTCATCCCACAGGGCCGGTGATGTCCAGTTACGGGGACGCTTGTGCACCCATTTATGGGGCACGCTGATGTCCAGTCGCATTGCCTGAAAATCAAAATGGGTGGTGGCCTGCTCAATCACGCTGCCTGGTGACAGGTACTGACCCGCCCCGTCTTCCGCTCTCTCTCCGAAGGCTTCCGGGCGCACGCCGGCGTCAATAAAATCGGCCTGCGTCAGGCCGGCCATCAGGCCCGTGTCGTCGGTAATACCGGCGCGCTTCGCGTCCGTGTCCGCCGCGAAAAAGGTCACGTCGCGGCTGTACAGCAGTTCCCGGTTCAGGTACACCGCCACTGTATAGACGCCAGGAAGCTGCTGACCATTTTCAAAGCGGGACAGGTCAACCCCGTCTCCGGTACCGGTCACCAGCTCAGGCGGAAACCAGAGCTCGCCGGCCTGCGGGACCTGGCTGCAAAACATGGCGGCAGCCAGTACCGTAAGACGAAACGCAGGAGACTTTTTCATCGTGGTCACCACCCCGTTTTTAGCGAATATGGCTCTGGCCTTTATCCTGGCCGCCGTAGTCATTCACGGAGACCCAGGTAACAGAGCCCGCACTGCCGGCAGGCAGTGCCTGAGACTCACTGGCCCGCGGTGCCACCATCACATCCTTCAGCGGCTGACCACCGGCCTTCATGTCGGTCAGGGTCAGGTAATAGGGGGTCGGGTTATGAATGACCAACTGTCCGCCCTTGCGGGTGAATTCCAGCGCATCGGCCGCTTTATCGCGCGCTGGCGTCAGACCGGCCGGACGAACAAACAGCTTTATCTGCATCTGGGTCGCCACCACCAAACCGCCGGAGCCCTGCGACAGGGCTTTTTTGTCCACGGACGGAATAGCTTTCACATTCAGGTAGTACAGGCTTTCCTTATCGGTCGCCTTTGCCGCGTCGGCCGCAATAATACGCAGCATGTTTTCATTACCTGGAGCGCTGGTATACAGCGGCGGGGTGAGGACAAAGTCACTGGTTTTTTTGCCGTCCGGGGTTTCCACCCACGACTGAATCAGGTACGTGGAGTCATCACTGCGATTACTGACCGACAGGGTGGCCTGCTGTGCCCCGGCCGGGTACACTACCCGGCTGCCACCCAGCGTGATACCACCGGCAGAGGCAGAAAGGGAAAACAGCCCCGTCAGGCATAAAATGCCCCCGGCAATCACGCTGGCCGGAATACTTTTAATCAATTTCATTTTTATTTACCTCAGGTAAAGGGTAAAATAAGTCCTTATGAAATACGGATGTATTTCATAATCATTCATTTCATTGCAGATAAACACACGCAGTCATCATCGACAGAGCGGATACCCGACGTGATTCCGGAATATCAAAAAACGAATCTGTGAATAATCCGCCAGAAAAATATTATTGCTGAATGCTTATACGATAAATCAGTTCATCGTTGATTTCCCGGGACAGCTTTCTCAGACCGGAGAAATAAGGCGTTTGGTTGTCATGGTTACCCAGGCACTCTTTTAATTTACCCAGCACGTACATCAGCTCACCGACACCCAGCTCGCCCGGGCAGAACACCTGAATAAACTGCAGAATATCACCACACTCAATAAATCCGTAGAGTCTGACCTTCTCGTTAATATAATCACTGCGCATCTCTCCTGAAGTATATCCATCAGAGGTCGATGACTGCCCGGCGTAATTTTTGTTCATTACCCCACCTTATAAATAACCACCAACAGGAGAGAAATAATATCCAGATGACGTGATTCGATGGAGTTAATTATCCACACAGGATACAGAACGTCAACGTAGCAGCGGGGCCGGAAATGACCGAAAAGGGGGTAAAAAATCCTGTTCAGTCAATATCCCCACTCACAGACAAAACAGATAACATCCTGACAATCAACCAATTAGCAAACAACATAAATCACTACAGACAGTAAGCCATTCTGACTAATCAGAAAATAAACCCCGAAGCCGAATGGAATATCTCGTTTAATTAATATTAGGAAAGAAAGATAATTCGCAATATTTTCATTTATCAATCACCTCAAAAAACCAACAGAGAAGAAACATTGTAGCAATATTGCAACATGCAAAAGCTACGGCGGGTTGACCCGTGGTAAGCGATATTCCTGCACGCTGTGTGGAGGATGTTCGTTGTAGGGGTCAGTTTGAGTATCGAAAATTATTGTACTATAAGGGCTTCCCCGGCATGTCAACGCCGGTGTTTACGGTTTCTGTCTGCTCGTCAGTAAAATAAAGGGGAGAGACTGCGGTACTATAAACGGCCATGATGAATCGATCTCGATTCGGACCCTGATGAAAGACGCGCGTGAGGTTCTTGTTCGGTAAGCGGAGACGTATATCCTGTACAATAGTCAGATAAGCCTCACGGGGTCCAACCCTTTACCATCAACGAGTTGGAGCTCAGATAGTTATTCTGCTTTATGCTTTAGCTGGCTGAGTACAGCCTGAAATCATCACCGTAATGCAATGACGCCCAGCACAGCCTGGCGTTTTTGGCGGCGATGGCCACAACAGCTCGCCAATACCCCCTGCGCTCAACCAGAGTGCAAACCCAACGACTGAAAGAATCAGTCTTTTTATCGGCGCCAATCAGGACTGAACGTGCCCCCTGAACCAGCAGAGTTCGCAAATACGAATCACCTGCTTTCGTTATCCTGCCAGGCTTTGATTTTCCGCCGCTGCTGTATTGCGATGGCGTCAATCCCAGCCAGGCTGCCAGCTGGGATTGACGCCCATTCTTGAAATCATGTGCATTACCGATACTGGCGACCAGCTTGTGCCCCATCGGATTGTACCCAGGTCCGTTTCTTCTGCCAGAGCTGCAAGTCCAAAGCCTGCAGCAGCTGTGGCCATTTTTCAATAACAACAGGCCGCTGCTCAACGACCTGTTTCGCTGTGCTACCCACGCCATGCTCCGCTGGGCTCGCCAGCAGGGTATTGAAGTCGGCATTTTTTGGCAGATCGCTCTGGCAACCGCATGGCGGCTTTCTCCCCGGTTAAGTTGGGTCAGAATGCGCCTGCGGTAATCTTCATCATCAATATAATTAAGCAGATACAGCGTTTTGTTAATACGTCCTACTTCAATGATTGCCTGAGTCAGCCCTGAGGGGCGTTCACTTTTCAGTAATGAACGGATCAGCACCGAAGCCTGCATCTTGCCCAATTTCAGGGAGCCTGCGGCCCGGATCATTTCGTCCCACTGAAGGACTATTTTTCGGTGATCTGACTGCCCTCTGGCAATATCATTCAGTACGCCATAATCGGCGTCATTGTCCATGCGCCAGAAAACCGAAGCACCGGCATCAGCCAGGCGCGGGGAAAACTGGTATCCCAGCAGCCAGAAAAGGCCAAAAACAAGATCGCTGGCCCCTGCGGTATCGGTCATTATTTCGGTGGGATTTAGTCCTGTTTCCTGTTCCAGAAGGCCTTTCAGCACAAAGATTGAGTCCCTCAGCGTCCCCGGTATAACGATGCCATGAAAGCCGGAATACTGATCGGAAATAAAGTTGTACCAGATGATCCCCCAGTTATGGCCAAAGTATTGATACCGCCCCGCCAGAACGAGCCCGGCATGCTGGCGAAAAATAGCCCACAGGGCAGGAGTATAGCCCTGACGGCCGTGATCAGTGCAGCGCTGACCTACCTGGTGCTTCTGGTGGGGGGCCTGCTGGCCTGACAGAGACCGGCTGCGCCACCGACTGGCTGGCCGTGGTGGCTCCGACCACGCCACAGACGGCTATCAGTCGTCCTTCGCGTATCGCTCCTTTAATGTTATCATCAGCTGCTTATGGTTCGCTAAAAATAAACAAAATGAATATGTCAATAAATGAGTTAGGGTAAGTAAACGATATGTGATTTTTCAATATCGTCAGGATAAGGAATATTTAATGACAACTTTCCTGTTTTTAATATCAGCCGACCCTTTTCACTCGGAGGAAGCTTACCAGCATAAAGAATCAAAAAACCTTGTTTTCCTCTATACTCT
This sequence comes from Serratia sp. TSO36, assembly GCF_057808395.1. NCBI lineage: Bacteria > Pseudomonadati > Pseudomonadota > Gammaproteobacteria > Enterobacterales > Yersiniaceae > Serratia > Serratia sp. TSO36. The sequence continues at coordinate 74,795 of NZ_JBJZOU010000030.1, forward strand.
GTGGATTTATCAATCGCCGCCGCCGCGACGACCTCTTTCACACTGTAGCTTCCACCTGTCCAGTTAGCTGAAGAACTTAACCCGACCATAAGGTCATGAGGAATTGTTTTAGTACGGAAGAACCCCCCACTCAGCGAGTAACTGCCCGACAGATCTGAACTTACGAAAATCTTTATTACATGGGGGTAATTATAGGCTTTACTGAAACGATCTATTGTGGCACCAACCTTATTGTTTATTTTTCTGACTTCCTGATTTACTTCGGTCTCAAGTTTTTTATCAACCTGTTGTGTAATGGGAGGAATACCCTCTAGCAAAATGTCGAGTGGTGGCACTCCCTGTACAACATTTGATTGCCATCTCAGATCTTTCATGTTCAGAATAAACCCTGAAAGTGCACCAATGAGATAGCTTTCTGAATCAGAACTGGTGTGGATGAAATTTACTTTATCGTTCATTTTATTTATTAACGCATGTTGAAATTCTGGGGTATTGAAGCGTTTACCTTCAGCAATTATTTCCGCAGCAATTTCAATATACCGTGCACTACCCTCTTCAATATCGGTTTGCCTGATGCGGCTTGCATCATCTGGATATAGTGTCTTCCACAGATCAAACCAATACCGCGCATGACCCAGTCCATTTTGATCCCCCTGCAGAGTGGCATGTAAAGATCGAATAATACTGTTACGATAGAATCTAGGGGCAACCTGGACAGGGTAGGCTGTTGCCCGTGAATTATTATCCGGTGATATATTTTTCCATACGTTAGTCTGTACAAAAAAATGAAAAGCTTCATGAGTAGCCACGTTAAACAGGATTGGAACAGGATTCTTCTCTGACTGAAAGCGCGATTTTTCTTCCGGTGGAAGAGTGGCCCCCAAACTGACATAAATTGTGGGTCGGCCGTCAGGCCACTGAATTTCCTGATAATACATATATTCAACAGGTAAATGACGCCGTTGTATTTCGCTGTAGGGGAGCTTCGTTAGACTCTTACTGTCAACTGCCCAGGCATTATGGGCATCAGCAACAATGAGTCTGAGTTGCCGATATACGTGCGTGCCCCATACATTTTCGAGCACTGGCCATGCCTGACGGGTCGCTGTGTAAATAGAATTTACATATATCTCATTTGTAATATCTTTGCCCGCTGCCTGACCCGCCCCAGATAAACTTACAAGACAAAAAACACAACCTCTTAATAAATTAAATTTCATAATTACCCCATTACCATGCATGAGCACTCGCTAGTACAAATGTCACGAAAGATGCTAACTTGACACTCTCATACAAGCTTATAAAACGAGTGCAACTAGTAAGCTCCCAAAAGTGAATAATTTGATAATCACCTCAAATATCAATATTTATAAACCGATCAATTAGGCCCATATTTCACAATATCTCCGGGCTGGCAATTCAATACGCTACATATCGCTTCCAGCGTTGAAAATCGTATTGCCTTTGCTTTTCCACTATTAAGTATTGAGAGATTGGCTTCAGTAATACCTATAGCCTGAGCCAGTTCTTTAGCTGTCATTTTTTTTGATTTCAATATTATGTCAAGTTGTATTATGATTGGCATATTAGATCACCAATTCCTGCTCTTCTTTTATTTCTGTTGCTAACTGCAGTACATAGCTAAGTATCACCAATCCAACACCTATTGGGATATATGTCAAGTTGTCAATTTGAAAGTAGTACTGCGGATTTTCCTCTGAGCTTTGTAATAATGATAAGTACATATCACTAATGATTGAATATATGGATAACACAATAAAACACCATCCAGAAATGGAAATACGTTTTATCTGTTTCTGATTGAAAACAGCTCCCGCTCGAATATCTCTAAACACTTTATAAAAATGCCAAAACATTAAACTGAAAATACAATCTCTCAAAAAGTTACAAATAGCGGATGCCGCTGCATTAAGGTAACTTCCCGGAAGCATTTCGCATTCTTTATGTATTACCCCCCCCAGAACCGAAACATCATTTCCGGTCTGAAGCCAAGCAAATACCTGACCAAGTATCGGTGTGGAAATCAGGCCGATCAATAATGCGAGCTCCATAAATCTACACCAAAATATCATTTTTGATTTGCTAACCATTTTTTCTTACCCATATCATTTTCAGGTATGTTGTGGACAAACTGTGCCTGTAGAAGCCCAATTTATCGATTGTCATACTTCCTAGAGGTCAATTTATAATATGTAGTATTATCGAATAACAATAATAACGCAACACTAAATTATTGTTATTCGATGATTTTAATTAAACACTTTAATAATCAAATTGTTAAGGCTGGACATAGGATCTGTGTGTAATTTCAATCTATGTACAAATGTGACTGTTCATGGTTAGGAGATTGGTAAGCGTCGCATTTGAACCGTCTTGACACTTATGCTGAGGTAAGGTCGGTTTTCCACGGCAGCAGCTCGCGTACCCGATTCGCCGGCCTGTCCTGGATATGACTGAGCACGTAACGCAGCCCCTCTCCGGCTCCACGCCGTTGAGTTTGCACGTGCCGAACAGTATCGCAGCACGTTCTCCGCCTGCATCTGACCCCGCGAACAGCCAGTTTTTGCGCCCCAGCGTGACACCGCGCAGGGCGTTCTCTGCGATATTGTTGTCGATTTCCGCCCAGCCGTTCTCGCAGTAGAGGGTCAACGCATTCCACTGTTTCAACAGATAAGCGAACGCCTTCGCTATCTCCGCGTGGCGCGACAGCACCTTCATCTGAACCTGGATCCATTCGTACCGCGATTACATCCACGGCACCGTCTTCGCTTTTCTCACCGACAGCCGCTTCTCCGCCGGGCTTCCGCGTATCTCGGCTTCGATGCCGTACAGCTCACCTATGCGTCTTAGTGCTTCCGTGGTGGTGTCGGTCGGTGTGCGGACATGAACGTCGTGGATTTTTCGCCGCGCAGGCGCCATGCAGGTGGCTTCCGTGATGCGCCCGTTCTCATACAGTGCGTTGTAGCCCCCATACGCATCGGCCTGCAGGATACCGCTGTACCCGGCTAGGTGCTGCTGCGGATGGATGCCCTTGCGGTCCGGTGAGTACGCGAACCACACCGCCGGCGGCATCACCGAGCCCGCGTTGCGGTCATCTCGCACATATACCCACAGACGGCTGGTTCGCGTCTTGCCGCTGCCCGGCGCCTGGACCGGCACCGGGATGTCGTCTGTGTGCACCTTGCCCGGCATCAGCGCATACTTCTGCAACAGGTCATACAGCGGCTCCAGCAACTCACTGACCGCGCCGGACCAGCGCCCGAGCGTGGCACGACTCAGTTCCACGCCCTGACGGCGGTAGATTTCCGACTGGCGGTAGTGCGGTGTGTGCTCGGCAAACTTCGCCGTGACGTTCCGCGCCAGCAGGCCGGGACCCGCATAGCTGCGCTCGATGGGTTTTGAGGGCATTGGCGATTGCACGATGGTGTCGCACCGGCAACAGCTGTATTAGCTCAGACCTGATCTGACAGTTACCGGTTATTTATACAGGTATCTGTCAGATTACATCTGGCTTAAATTCTTCTCAGCCCAGATGCGTTTTCCATCAAGTAATGTTTCCATCGGCGTCCGGCCACAGCACATTTTCCCCTGATGGGTTCGCTCATTATTATAGTGAGCCAGCCATTCATCAAGATCCGATTGTAATGTATCGAGTTCGCCATAGAGTTTCTTGCGGAACACTACCTGATAAAATTCCTGCAATATCGTCCTGTGGAACCGTTCGCAGATGCCGTTTGTCTGCGGCGACATTGCTTTGGTTTTCGTGTGGTCGATATCATTTATTGCCAGATAAAGCGTAAGCGTACAGCGGGAACCGTATTGACGAATGCGTGTCATTCGGCCAACAGGGTGACACGCCATGGTAGTAGTTCGCTGACCCTGTTGACCGGCCAGTCTGCGATGACATCAAGTACATGCTGGAA
>NZ_JBJZOU010000031.1:0-2440 GCF_057808395.1 Serratia sp. TSO36
GTAAGCGTACAGCGGGAACCGTATTGACGAATGCGTGTCATTCGGCCAACAGGGTGACACGCCATGGTAGTAGTTCGCTGACCCTGTTGACCGGCCAGTCTGCGATGACATCAAGTACATGCTGGAAGTAGCGCTCTGGATCTACCCCATTCAGTTTGCACGTTCCGATCAGCGAGTACAGCAACGCGCCGCGCTCACCACCATGGTCAGAGCCGAAGAACAGGAAGTTTTTACGACCCAGACTGACCATCCTAAGGGCATTTTCAGCAATGTTGTTATCTGCTTCAGCCCAGCCGTTATCTGCATAATACGCCAGGGCCGACCACTGGTTCAGCACATACGCGAACGCTTTTGCCAGTTCTGAGTGTCGCGACAGGGTTTTCATCTTTTCCCGCAGCCAGCTTTCCAGGGATTTCAGCAGCGGTTTTGTTTTCAGCTGACGTTCGGCAAGGCGCCGCTCCGCCGGCATTCCCCTTATATCTGCCTCGATGGCGTACAGTTCGCCGATCCGCTTCAGGGTTTCTTTCGTCAGGGCCGATGGCGTGCGGACGTGGACATCATGGATTTTGCGGCGGGCATGAGCCCAACAGGCCGCTTCCATTATATCGCCAGTGCGATACAACTCGTTGAACCCGGCGTAAGCATCTGCCTGTAGCACTCCGCTGAAGCTGGCAAGGTGCGTCTGAGGATGGATGCCCTTTCTGTCCGGTGAGTAGGCGAACCACACCGCCGGGGCTTGCGTTGACCCGGCATTGCGATCGTCTCGAACATACGTCCACAGGCGGCCTGTCTTCGTCTTTTTATTGCCCGGCAGCAACACCGGCACCGGCGTATCATCGGCATGGAGCTTGCCATCGGTCAGCACATAGTGCTGAAGGGCTTCTTCCAGTGGTGACAGCAGACGACAACAGGCATCCACCCAGCCAGACAGTACCGAACGGCTAAGCTCCACACCTTGCCGGGCATAGATTTCCGACTGGCGGTACAGTGGAGTGTGCTCTGCATACTTTGAGGTCAACACGCGCGCCAGCAGCCCCGGGCCTGCGATACCCCGTTCGATGGGACGCGAAGGGGCCGGGGCCTGTACGATAACGTCACATTTTGTACAGGCGTGCTTTTCACGCACCGTGCGGATAACCCGGAAGGCGCTGCGCATCAGCTCCAGCTGTTCGGCGGCATCTTCGCCCAGGTAACTCAGCGAACCGCCACAGTCAGGGCACCAGGCTTCTACCGGCAGGATGCGATTTTCATCACGGGGGAGTGATTCGGGGAACGGTTTGCGGGTGCGGGTCTGGCGAAGTGGCCGCGGAACCTCCGGGTCATCTACCCGGCCGGTGATGGCGTCGCTCTCCTGTTGGAGCGCCTTCAACTCGGCCTCTGTCTGCGCGATGCGACGACTTATTTTTTCGGACTGGCTGCCGAAGTTCATTCGCCGAAGCTTATCCAGTTGCGCCAGCAGCCTGTCGATTTCCCGCTCGCGCTCTTCAAGCTTTGCCTGCAGAGCACGGTTTAGCGCCTCCTGCTCAGCAAGAAGGCGTTTTAACTGTTCGATATCGTCGGGGAGTGTATTTTCCATACCCAGGCATGTTACCTGGTTAATGCCTTTTTACAACATGGTCAGTGAGTTAAGCCGACGTTTAGGATGCCGCCAGTCGATGCCCTCCATCAGCATCGCGAGTTGCGCCGGCGTCAGGAACACCTTTCCATCACGGGCTGAGGGCCAGGCGAAGCGACCTTGCTCCAACCGTTTTGTCAGCAGGCACAGACCATCCCCTGTGGACCAGAGCAGTTTGACCTGGCAGCCGCTGCGCCCCCGGAAGATAAAGACGTGGCCGGACATCGGATCGTCTTTCAGCGCCATCTGCACCTTTGCCGCCAGGCCGTTGAAGCCGTTTCTCATGTCGGTGATGCCGGCGACCAGCCAGATTTTTGTGCCGGTCGGCAATGAGATCATCGTTTGAGCTCCTGTATCAACCTTGTCAGCAGTTGTTCGCTGATGGCGCCATCAAGGCGGAGAGTCCCGTGCCGGAAGGCTATCTCGCAGGACAGATTGAAGGCTTCCGACTGATGAGGTGCCGCGGACGGTTGATTGGCCGGTTCGGTTTCAGCATCCAGCGTTATCGGAAGTAGCTGGGGTACATCCACTCCGGGTGATGCTGGTAACTGGAGCTTTCCCTGCCGCCAGTGTTGGCGCCATTTAAACAGCAGATTGGCGTTTATACCATTCTCCAGTGCCAGTTTGGAGATGGATATGCCGGGTTCACAGGAGGCGGCCACCAGGCGTTGTTTAAATTCAGGAGGGTAATTGGGGCAGCCTTTTCGCCTGCCGGCGACAACATTTTTCTGCATATCTGACATTTTGGTTCCCACTACTATTTGGTGGGAACCACTTTGTCGAATGTGTCAGAAAATCACCAGACGGTACACGGTGTACGCTTAC
>NZ_JBJZOU010000032.1:0-1086 GCF_057808395.1 Serratia sp. TSO36
CATTATCCAGGCAGTTCCCTTTGCGAGACATGCTCTGTTTTATTCCTTTTTCCCGTAACTGATGTTGGTAAGCCGCCATCCGGTAATGCCAGCCCTGGTCGCTGTGCAACACCGGTTGTTCGTCTGGTTTCAGTTTGCCCAGCGCCTTGTCCAGCATGGTTTTTACCAGAGTAAACTCTGCCCTGCGCGCCAGTGCATACGCGATGATTTCACCGTTGTACAAGTCAAGAACCGGTGAGAGGTACAGCTTGTCTTCACCTACCCGGAACTCCGTCACATCAGTTACCCACTTTTGATTGGGACGCTGAGCGGCAAAGTCGCGTTGCAGGAGGTTGGGCGCCACCTTACCGACATCCCCCTTATAAGAACGATACTTTTTGCTGCGAACCAATGACTTCAGTTGCTGCGCCATCATCAGCTTTTGGACAGTTTTATGGTTCAGTCCGTGCCCTTCATTTCGCAGAACACAGGTCACGCGGCGATAGCCGTAACGGCCTTTATGGGCGTGGAAGATGGCCGCCACACGCTGTTTGGCTTCCCGGTATTTGTCCGGCACTGTGCTGTTTTTACAGCAATAATAATAGGTGCTGCGAGGCAAAACGCTGACCCGCAACAACAGATTCAGACCGTGTTTCTGCCTTAATGCCGTGATGATTTTTGCCCTTTCCGACGCGCCCTGGCGTCGTTCTCTTGCATCAAGGCTCTCAACTTTTTTATGTAGTCATTCTGTGCACGCAGGAACGCGATTTCCTCCCGCATTTCTTCCGGCGTCAGTTCATCGGGCGATTTATCGGCATAGGGGGTTTTGGGATGTTGGGACATGTGGTGACCACGCTTATCCAGGTTGAGGGCTTCGGCCCCTTTCTCCTGATAAAGCTTAACCCAGTGCTCCAGCGTCGTGTAGGAGGGAATGTTGAATCTGGCGGCAACGTCCGCTAACGACAGCGGATTAGAACGGGCAAACTCGACGGCGGCAAGCTTGAACTCTGGCGTGTAGCGTCGCCGACGTCCGGGTTGCAGACCCGACTCGCCATGGTGTCGATAGGCGGCAATCCAGCGCCGCAACTGGACATGAGCGACGGAGAA
>NZ_JBJZOU010000033.1:0-975 GCF_057808395.1 Serratia sp. TSO36
TCAACAAGCTGGCGCGCATCGCCTGCCGCGCCGGCACCCTGATGACCGCCACCGCCGCCGTCGGCATTATCGCCCGGCCGGTGGATATCGTCAGCGGCCAGAAATTCCTCGACGGCGAAGACGATCTCGATTTCGTGCTGCCTTCGCGCCTGCCGGTCGCCTGGCAGCGCTATTGGCGCAGCGGCAACCCCGGCGACGGCGTTCTGGGCCGCGGCTGGAACCTGTTCTGGGAGAGCAGCCTGCAGCCGTATCAGGACGGCCTGGTGTGGCGCGCGCCTTCCGGCGACTTCGTCGCTTTCCCCAGGGTGCCGCGCGGCCACAAAACCTACTGCGAAGCCGAAAAATGCTGGCTGATGCACAACGACGACGGCAGCTGGCAGCTGTTTGACGTCGGCGAACAGATTTTCCATTACCCGCCGCTGGCGGGCGATCAGCCGAGCCGGCTCAGCATGATCACCGACGCCATCGGCAACGCCACCTCGCTGTTTTACGACGACGAGGGGCTGCTGAGCGAACTGGTGGACAGCGCCGGGCAGCGCCTGATGTGCCGTTATGCGCAGGGCCGCCTGCGCGAAGTGGCGCTGCAAACCGCCGAAGGCGAACGGACGCTGACGCGCTACGGTTACGATGAGCAGGGCCAACTGACGACGGTGAGCAACCGCGCCGGTGAGGTAACGCGCCGCTTCGGCTGGCGCGACGGCCTGATGATCAGCCACCAGGACGCCGCCGGGCTGCTGAACGAATACCAATGGCAAGAGATCGACGGCGTGCCGCGCGTGACGGCCTACCGCAACAGCGCCGGAGAATCGCTGGAGTTCGGTTATGACTTCGCCGGTGGGCGCCGCAGTGCGGTGCGCGGCGACGGCAAGCGCGCGGAGTGGCGGCTGGATGACGACGACAACGTGGCGCAGTACACCGACTTCGACCAGCGCCGCTACGGTTTTATCTACCAACGCGGCGAACTGTGCAGCGTGC
>NZ_JBJZOU010000034.1:0-611 GCF_057808395.1 Serratia sp. TSO36
GCGATAGCCTGAGCTTCCTGCTGCCAGCCCTGCGCCAGGGTGCGCACCAGGGCATCATAGCCGTCCTCGCCCTGTTTCAATTCCAGGCTGAAAGGCCGTTTGATCAAACGCCCCTGGCGGTTCAGCACCCACTCGCCGCGAACGATCGCCTTGCCGTCAAAACGGCCGTGGAAGCCGCTGACGGTGACGTTGAGCACATCCTGATCGCTACTCATCGGCTGCGAAGAGACCACCCAGCCCGGCAGCGCACTGCTCAGGTTGGTGACCAGCGTTTGCTGCAGCTGCTGGTCGAGCGGGCTGGCCCACAGATTGTTCTGCGCTATCACATACTGCACGTCGTTGGTCTGATACACCACGCCGCTCTGCGCCAGATAATCCGCCACGCTCACGTGCTCCAGCCACAGCTGGCGCGTGGAGGCGCCGCTGCTGCCGGCCGCGGCCGGCGCACCCAGCGCCGGCAACTGATAGTAGGTCTTCTGTGGCGAACTGCTGCAGGCGCTGAGCAACAGCGCCAGGGCTACCGGGATCCATTTCATCATTTCGTGGCCTTCTTCGGCTGAGGGTCAGTGCTGCCGGCGGCTTCAAACACCAGCGCGTTGCTCTTCTCATTC
>NZ_JBJZOU010000035.1:0-607 GCF_057808395.1 Serratia sp. TSO36
GCGGTGGGCCGCGTGCTGGCCGAAGAGCGCCCGGACGACCCCCGCCACTATTATCGCTACGGCGCGGCCGGGCTGCTGGAGGAGCACCGCGAGGTCGGCCTGCCGGGCAGCGCGGGCGAGCTGACGCCGCGCGAACAGCGCTTCCGCTTCGACGAGGCCGGGCAACTGGTCTGGCGCGGCAACGCCAGCGCGGAATGGCATTACCGCTTCGACGCCATGGGGCGGCTGCGCGAGCTGAACCGCCTGCCGACGGTGAGCGGCGCGGCGCTGGGCATCGAGCCGGACAGCGTGCAGATGCGCTATGACGCCGCCGGGCGGCTGCTCGGCGAGCAGGGCGTGAACGGCGAGCTGCAATACCAGTGGGATGCGCTGGCCAACCTGCAGGCGCTGACGCTGCCGCAGGGCGATCGCCTGCAGTGGCTGTATTACGGCTCCGGCCACGCCAGCGCCATCAAATTCAACCAGCAGGTGGTGAGCGAGTTCACCCGCGATCGCCTGCACCGGGAAACCGGCCGCAGCCAGGGCGCGCTGCAGCAGCAGCGGCGTTACGACGCCATGGGCCGCCGCAGCTGGCAGAGCAGCGCCTACGGCCACGACAAACTGACCC
>NZ_JBJZOU010000036.1:0-567 GCF_057808395.1 Serratia sp. TSO36
TGCCCGGCAGGCCGACCTCGCGGTGCTCCTCCAGCAGCCCGGCCGCGCCGTAGCGATAATAGTGGCGGGTGTCGTCCGGGCGCTCTTCGGCCAGCACGCGGCCCACCGCATCGTAGCTGAAGCGGTATTCGCCGCCGTTGCCGTTCTCCAGCCGCGTCAGCCAGCCCTGCGGGCTGTAGTGATAGCGCCGGGTGCGGTTGATGCGGTCGGTGATGCTGACCGGCAGCCCCAGGGCGTTGTACTGCCAGCGGGTCAGGCTGCCCAGCGCGTCCTGATGTTCTGCCAGCTGGCCGTGCGCATTCCAGTTAAAGCGCTCTTCGCCGCCGTCCGGCTGGATCAGGGTGTGCAGGCGCCCGCCGTTATCCCATAGGTAGCGCGTCTGGTGGCCTTCGGCATCGGTCTGCGCCGTCAGTTGCCCCAGCGCATCGTAGGTATAAGCTGTCACGCTGCCGGAACAGTCGGTGTAGCGCGTCAGCTGGCCGCGGGCGTCCCACTCCAGCTTCACTTCCCCGCCCAGCGCGTCGATCACGCCGGCCGGCAGGCTCTCTTCGTCATCCGGATAGCGGT
>NZ_JBJZOU010000037.1:0-516 GCF_057808395.1 Serratia sp. TSO36
TCATGACTGGGGTGAAGTCGTAACAAGGTAACCGTAGGGGAACCTGCGGTTGGATCACCTCCTTACCTAAAGATATTGCTTCGAGTGGCGTGCTCACACAGATTGTCTGATGAAAAAGTAACGAGCAGAAATACCTTTATAGGCTTGTAGCTCAGGTGGTTAGAGCGCACCCCTGATAAGGGTGAGGTCGGTGGTTCAAGTCCACTCAGGCCTACCACTTCTCGGAAGTGGAAAAGGTACTGCGCGTGACTGTATGGGGCTATAGCTCAGCTGGGAGAGCGCCTGCCTTGCACGCAGGAGGTCAGCGGTTCGATCCCGCTTAGCTCCACCATATAGTCCGGTATTTCACTACTTCAGAGTATATTGGCAACAGTATGCTGCGAAGTATTTTGCTCTTTAACAATCTGGAACAAGCTGAAAATTGAAACATGACGGCTGAAATTCATTCCTCCGTAGAAGTACTGGAATGAAGAGTAACCTGTCATAGAGTCTCTCAAATGTTTGCAGCGCGAACGA
>NZ_JBJZOU010000038.1:0-470 GCF_057808395.1 Serratia sp. TSO36
GATCGAGAACTGCTTGGCCGCGAGCTCCGTCTTGCCCAGCCGCTTCGCCCAATAGGGAAGCAGCGTGCAATGTGCCGAGCCGGTGATCGCATCCTCGGGGATGGAAAGCTTCGGCGCGAAGAAACGGGAGGCGAAGTCGCAGTCTTCGGCCGGCGCGGTGACGACCATGCCCCGCAAGTCAAAGGTCGCGACGATTTCCAGGTCGGGCCTGATTGCCTTCAGCTCGGCTTCGTCGCGCAGCACGACCATCAGGTCGAGCGACGCGAAACAGGCCTGGGGCGCCACGCCCAGCGCCTCCGCGATGCCCGGCGGCGACGCGATGGGCATAAGGGGCAGGGCAGGAAGGTCGAGTGTCCAGCGCCCGCCCGATGCGGCGACGTGAAGCGGGCCGCTGGGCGACTGGAAAGTGACCGCGTCGATGCCGGGGCGGAGGAACTCGCGCACCGCATGCGCGGCAGCCAGCGTGGCAT
>NZ_JBJZOU010000039.1:0-469 GCF_057808395.1 Serratia sp. TSO36
TTGCTCTTTAACAATCTGGAACAAGCTGAAAATTGAAACATGACGGCTGAAATTCATTCCTCCGTAGAAGTACTGGAATGAAGAGTAACCTGTCATAGAGTCTCTCAAATGTTTGCAGCGCGAACGATGGAAACATCTTCGGGTTGTGAGGTTAAGTGACTAAGCGTACACGGTGGATGCCTAGGCAGTCAGAGGCGATGAAGGGCGTGCTAATCTGCGAAAAGCGTCGGTAAGGTGATATGAACCGTTATAACCGGCGATACCCGAATGGGGAAACCCAGTGTGTTTCGACACACTATCATGTCATGAATACATAGTGGCATGAGGCGAACCGGGGGAACTGAAACATCTAAGTACCCCGAGGAAAAGAAATCAACCGAGATTCCCCCAGTAGCGGCGAGCGAACGGGGAGGAGCCCAGAACCTGAATCGGCTTGTGTGTTAGTGGAAGCGTCTGGAAAGTCGCGCAG
>NZ_JBJZOU010000040.1:0-460 GCF_057808395.1 Serratia sp. TSO36
ACCCGGTGTACGAGAGCCTGCTCGGCAGCGGCACGGCGGGCGAAGCGCGGCAGGCGTTCCGTCAGCTGTCGGGGCAAATCCATGCGGACATCGCCTCGGCGCTGGTGAACGACAGCCGCTACCTGCGTGAGGCGCTGAACGGGCGCCTGCGTCAGGCGGAAGGGCTGGCGAGCTCGTCGGCCATCAAGGCGGATGAGGGCGGTGCCTGGGCGCAGCTGCTGGGGGCGTGGGACCACGCGTCGGGCGACGCCAATGCTACCGGCTATCAGGCCTCGACCTACGGGGTGCTGGTGGGGCTGGACTCGGCGGCGGCGGACGACTGGCGGCTGGGGATGGCGACCGGCTACACCCGCACCTCGCTGCACGGCGGGTACGGGTCGAAGGCGGACAGCGACAACTACCACCTGGCGGCGTACGGCGACAAGCAGTTCGGGGCGCTGGCGCTGCGCGGCGGGGCGGG
>NZ_JBJZOU010000041.1:0-446 GCF_057808395.1 Serratia sp. TSO36
TCATGACTGGGGTGAAGTCGTAACAAGGTAACCGTAGGGGAACCTGCGGTTGGATCACCTCCTTACCTAAAGATATTGCTTCGAGTGGCGTGCTCACACAGATTGTCTGATGAAAAAGTAACGAGCAAAAGCGTCATAAAAGTACGGTGTCGTGTCCCCTTCGTCTAGAGGCCTAGGACACCGCCCTTTCACGGCGGTAACAGGGGTTCGAATCCCCTAGGGGACGCCAAGCTTCCGACCCACCCGGTGAAAGCGGCGGTCTTCAGTATCTGACGATACACCATATCTTAAAGATGACTTTCGAGTCATGTTTAAGATATTGCTCTTTAACAATCTGGAACAAGCTGAAAATTGAAACATGACGGCTGAAATTCATTCCTCCGTAGAAGTACTGGAATGAAGAGTAACCTGTCATAGAGTCTCTCAAATGTTTGCAGCGCGAACGA
>NZ_JBJZOU010000042.1:0-429 GCF_057808395.1 Serratia sp. TSO36
CGCCCACGCCGCCCACCAGGCCGGCGAACAGCAGCGTCAGGTCAGAGACCTTGTACAGCCAATCCGGCACTTCGGGCTTGATCGGCAAGGTGGTGACGGTGCCGCCGCCGATAAACACGTTGGGCGAACCTTCCATCACCTGCGCGTCGCAGTTGGTTTTGTCCCCCACGCGCGAGGCGGGCTGGCCGTTGATGCTGACCTTGTCGGAGCCCTGCGCCATCTGCATGCTCGGGCCGTCGTCGCTGCAGGCCACCTGGCTGTGGGTGGCGAGCGCGGCGGGTTTGCCGTTGATGAAGACGTTGGGGGAGCCGGTGACGATATTGCCTTTGGGGGTCAGGCTACCGGCGCCGGCGTCGGCAATGCCGTCGCGCGCCGCGGTGGCCGCCTCCCCGGTGAGATACCCCACCGCCAGACTGGCGCCGATGAGCA
>NZ_JBJZOU010000043.1:0-387 GCF_057808395.1 Serratia sp. TSO36
GCGCCTCGGTCACCATGATCGGCATCAGGTTGGCCGGAATGTACAGCATGACGGAGGTCACCAGCAGCGCCAGCGTCCACTGCAGGCTGTGGCGGCGACGTACGTAGCCGTTGGTGTGGCAGCGCGGACAGCGCACCTGATTGGCCGGCAGGATCGCCGTGCAGCAGGCGCAAGAGCGCACGCCCTGCCGCATGCCGGTGCGCCCCACCGTCAGCGGGCGATCGATACGCGGCGCCGGTTCGATGTCCTGCCACAGCCAGCGCCTGTCCACGCACTGGAAGGCGCGCACCTGCAGCAGGCAGAACAGGCAATAAGGCACGAAGCTGCTGCCGATGCCGATATCGCCGTAGGCCATCAGCTTGACGAAGCTGACCAGCACCCCGGCGA
>NZ_JBJZOU010000044.1:0-370 GCF_057808395.1 Serratia sp. TSO36
CATATCGCCCACCATCTTGTTGTAAGCCGGCGAACCAGGCTGGAACCCTTTCATGCTGCGGTTCAGCTCCAGCAGGGTTTTCTGCATGTCCTGCGGCAGCGCCTGCATCTCTTTGCTGGCGATGATGTCGTTCAGCGACTTCATGGTCTGCTGCGTCGATTTCATGGTTTTCTGACTTTCCGCCAGCGTCTTGGTCGCTTCGTTTATCATCGGATTGATCGGCATCGAATTAATCTTATCCAACGTCTGCATCAGTTTCTGCTGGATCTGCGCCAGCCCGCCGCTGGTGGTCGGCATCAGCGGATAACCGAACAGCTCGCGCGGCCCTTTCCACGGTTTCTCCTGCGGATAGAAGTCGAGATCGATGTAC
>NZ_JBJZOU010000045.1:0-365 GCF_057808395.1 Serratia sp. TSO36
GGGGATCAAATGTCATGGCGGCGAACATGGTGAGGATCACCACCAGCGCGAACAGCACGGCGCCCGTCGCGGGGTAAATGCTCATCAACTGCCCCATTCGCACCAGCGCCGACAATACGGCGATCACGAACACGTCGATCATTGACCAGCGGCCAACGAATTCGACCACTTCATAAATCAGATGCATGCGCTCGCTGTCGGCACGCGGTTTCTTCCTGCCGTTCGCATCCCAGCACAACCAGCCGATCGCCAGCATTTTCAGCGACGGCACCATGATACTGGCGATGAAAATCACCAGCGCCACCGGATAAGAGCCGTCGCCCCACAGCAGGATCACCCCCGCCATGATGGTGGAGTTCATCTTG
>NZ_JBJZOU010000046.1:0-362 GCF_057808395.1 Serratia sp. TSO36
GCATCAGCGGATAACCGAACAGCTCGCGCGGCCCTTTCCACGGTTTCTCCTGCGGATAGAAGTCGAGATCGATGTACAGCGAACCGGTCAGCAGGTTGGCGGACTTCATCGAGGCGCGCATGCCGCGGGACTCGGCGTCTTTCAAATGCCCTTCGATATCGAAATTGCCGCCCAGCTCTTTCTGGAAGCGATCCGGCTCGATGCGGATCAACACCGGAATGCGGTAATCGTTGTCCAGGCGCTGCGCCATGCCCTCTTTGTAGAACGGCACCTGCGCCACCGTGCCCAGACGAATGCCGCGGAACTCGACCGGGGCGCCCGGCTGCAGGCCGCGCACCGAATCGGAAAAGAACAGCAGGTAG
>NZ_JBJZOU010000047.1:0-357 GCF_057808395.1 Serratia sp. TSO36
GCTATCAGCTGTTCATTACCGCGCCTTACGATCAGCTGGTCACCACCAACGTGCGCTTCTGGAAAGACAGCGGCGTGGCGTTCGACATGTCGGCGCAGGGCATGCGGGTGGAGATGGGGTCGCTGACCACCCTGTTCAGCGGCGGCGTCAGTTTTGACGTGCCGGAGGGCTGGGATCGCGGCGAACAGGCGAAAGAGAAGGCGGAGTACCAGCTGTTCGACAACCAGCGTAGCACGCAGGATTCGCTGTATACCGTGCATAAGGACTACCTGCTGTTCTTTTCCGATTCGGTGCGCGGCCTGCAGCCGGGCGCCCCGGTCGAGTTCCGCGGCATTCGTCTGGGCACGGTGGCGCAGG
>NZ_JBJZOU010000048.1:0-334 GCF_057808395.1 Serratia sp. TSO36
CCGGCCGCAGCCAGGGCGCGCTGCAGCAGCAGCGGCGTTACGACGCCATGGGCCGCCGCAGCTGGCAGAGCAGCGCCTTCGGCCACGACAAACTGACCCGGCCGGAAGACGGCGTGCTGTGGCGCGCCTATCGCTACACCGGCCGCGGCGAGCTGGCCGGGGTGAGCGACGCGCTGCGCGGCGAAGTACACTACGGTTACGACGCCGAAGGCCGCTTGCTGCAACACCGCGAACCCAATCAGGGCAAACCGGGCGCGCGGCTGGTGTACGATCTGGCGGATAACCTGCTGGGCGAGCGCAGCCCGCAGAGCGACATCGACGCGCACCTGCCGCT
>NZ_JBJZOU010000049.1:0-321 GCF_057808395.1 Serratia sp. TSO36
TGATGCCTGGCAGTGTCCTACTCTCGCATGGGGAGACCCCACACTACCATCGGCGCTACGGCGTTTCACTTCTGAGTTCGGCATGGGGTCAGGTGGGACCACCGCGCTATTGCCGCCAGGCAAATTCTGTTTCATTCCAACCGCTTCACTCTCGTGTCGCCATCAGAACCAATCTCGGAACTTCGCTGAAAATATCTTCGTCTCTAAAACACCTTCGGTGTTGTAAGGTTAAGCCTCACGGATCATTAGTACTGGTTAGCTCAATGCATCGCTGCACTTACACACCCAGCCTATCAACGTCTTAGTCTTAAACGTTCCTTC
>NZ_JBJZOU010000050.1:0-311 GCF_057808395.1 Serratia sp. TSO36
GTCGTAGTCCGGATTGGAGTCTGCAACTCGACTCCATGAAGTCGGAATCGCTAGTAATCGTAGATCAGAATGCTACGGTGAATACGTTCCCGGGCCTTGTACACACCGCCCGTCACACCATGGGAGTGGGTTGCAAAAGAAGTAGGTAGCTTAACCTTCGGGAGGGCGCTTACCACTTTGTGATTCATGACTGGGGTGAAGTCGTAACAAGGTAACCGTAGGGGAACCTGCGGTTGGATCACCTCCTTACCTAAAGATATTGCTTCGAGTGGCGTGCTCACACAGATTGTCTGATGAAAAAGTAACGAGCA
>NZ_JBJZOU010000051.1:0-304 GCF_057808395.1 Serratia sp. TSO36
ACTCCCATGGTGTGACGGGCGGTGTGTACAAGGCCCGGGAACGTATTCACCGTAGCATTCTGATCTACGATTACTAGCGATTCCGACTTCATGGAGTCGAGTTGCAGACTCCAATCCGGACTACGACGTACTTTATGAGGTCCGCTTGCTCTCGCGAGGTCGCTTCTCTTTGTATACGCCATTGTAGCACGTGTGTAGCCCTACTCGTAAGGGCCATGATGACTTGACGTCATCCCCACCTTCCTCCAGTTTATCACTGGCAGTCTCCTTTGAGTTCCCGGCCGAACCGCTGGCAACAAAGGAT
>NZ_JBJZOU010000052.1:0-304 GCF_057808395.1 Serratia sp. TSO36
ACTCCCATGGTGTGACGGGCGGTGTGTACAAGGCCCGGGAACGTATTCACCGTAGCATTCTGATCTACGATTACTAGCGATTCCGACTTCATGGAGTCGAGTTGCAGACTCCAATCCGGACTACGACATACTTTATGAGGTCCGCTTGCTCTCGCGAGGTCGCTTCTCTTTGTATATGCCATTGTAGCACGTGTGTAGCCCTACTCGTAAGGGCCATGATGACTTGACGTCATCCCCACCTTCCTCCAGTTTATCACTGGCAGTCTCCTTTGAGTTCCCGGCCGAACCGCTGGCAACAAAGGAT
>NZ_JBJZOU010000053.1:0-304 GCF_057808395.1 Serratia sp. TSO36
GGGGAGCCGGTGACGATATTGCCTTTGGGGGTCAGGCTACCGGCGCCGGCGTCGGCAATGCCGTCGCGCGCCGCGGTGGCCGCCTCCCCGGTGAGATACCCCACCGCCAGACTGGCGCCGATGAGCAGCACGCCAACGCCGATACAGGAAGCCGCCAGGCCGGCGACGAACAGCGCCCCCGCCGCCACCGCGCCTGCGGCGGCGATCAGGCCGCCGACAATCGTGCCGGCAATCATGCCGGCCAGGGCATGGGAATGCCCGATGGTATCGCCGACGCGAGCCGCTTCGGTCATCGTAAGGTCCT
>NZ_JBJZOU010000054.1:0-304 GCF_057808395.1 Serratia sp. TSO36
GGGGAGCCGGTGACGATATTGCCTTTGGGGGTCAGGCTACCGGCGCCGGCGTCGGCAATGCCGTCGCGCGCCGCGGTGGCCGCCTCCCCGGTGAGATACCCCACCGCCAGACTGGCGCCGATGAGCAACACGCCAACGCCGATACAGGAAGCCGCCAGGCCGGCGACGAACAGCGCACCCGCCGCCACCGCGCCTGCGGCGGCGATCAGGCCGCCGACAATCGTGCCGGCAATCATGCCGGCCAGGGCATGGGAATGCCCGATGGTATCGCCGACGCGAGCCGCTTCGGTCATCGTAAGGTCCT
>NZ_JBJZOU010000055.1:0-298 GCF_057808395.1 Serratia sp. TSO36
CATCATCGCCAGCAAAGAGATGCAGGCGCTGCCGCAGGACATGCAGAAAACCCTGCTGGAGCTGAACCGCAGCATGAAAGGGTTCCAGCCTGGTTCGCCGGCTTACAACAAGATGGTGGGCGATATGCAGCGCCTCGACCAGGTGTTGCGTGAGCTGCAACCGGTGCTGCGCACCCTGAATGAGAAGAGCAACGCGCTGGTGTTTGAAGCCGCCGGCAGCACTGACCCTCAGCCGAAGAAGGCCACGAAATGATGAAATGGATCCCGGTAGCCCTGGCGCTGTTGCTCAGCGCCTGCA
>NZ_JBJZOU010000056.1:0-267 GCF_057808395.1 Serratia sp. TSO36
GCTAGCTTATGCCTTTGCACTAACCTCACGATGTCCGACCGTGATTAGCTAACCTTCGTGCTCCTCCGTTACTCTTTGGGAGGAGACCGCCCCAGTCAAACTACCCACCAGACACTGTCCTCACCCCGGATTACGGGGCCGAGTTAGAACATCAAACATTAAAGGGTGGTATTTCAAGGATGGCTCCACGCAGACTGGCGTCCACGCTTCAAAGCCTCCCACCTATCCTACACATCAAGGCTCAATGTTCAGTGTCAAGCTATAGTA
>NZ_JBJZOU010000057.1:0-255 GCF_057808395.1 Serratia sp. TSO36
ATCGGTCAGTCAGGAGTATTTAGCCTTGGAGGATGGTCCCCCCATATTCAGACAGGATGTCACGTGTCCCGCCCTACTCATCGAACTCACGACCTGTGCATTTTAGTGTACGGGGCTATCACCCTTTACTGCGCGACTTTCCAGACGCTTCCACTAACACACAAGCCGATTCAGGTTCTGGGCTCCTCCCCGTTCGCTCGCCGCTACTGGGGGAATCTCGGTTGATTTCTTTTCCTCGGGGTACTTAGATGTTTC
>NZ_JBJZOU010000058.1:0-255 GCF_057808395.1 Serratia sp. TSO36
ATCGGTCAGTCAGGAGTATTTAGCCTTGGAGGATGGTCCCCCCATATTCAGACAGGATGTCACGTGTCCCGCCCTACTCATCGAACTCACGACCTGTGCATTTTAGTGTACGGGGCTATCACCCTTTGCTGCGCGACTTTCCAGACGCTTCCACTAACACACAAGCCGATTCAGGTTCTGGGCTCCTCCCCGTTCGCTCGCCGCTACTGGGGGAATCTCGGTTGATTTCTTTTCCTCGGGGTACTTAGATGTTTC
>NZ_JBJZOU010000059.1:0-255 GCF_057808395.1 Serratia sp. TSO36
CGTGTAGGGGGTGTGACCTGGTAAATCCGGTTGCATACTAACCCTGAGGCGTGATGACGATGCACTACGGTGCAGAAGTAGTTGATGCCCTGCTTCCAGGAAAATCCTCTAAGCTCCAGGTAACATTGAATCGTACCCCAAACCGACACAGGTGGTCAGGTAGAGAATACCAAGGCGCTTGAGAGAACTCGGGTGAAGGAACTAGGCAAAATGGTGCCGTAACTTCGGGAGAAGGCACGCTGGCATGTAGGTGAA
>NZ_JBJZOU010000060.1:0-255 GCF_057808395.1 Serratia sp. TSO36
GAGGCCCGAAGGTCCCCCTCTTTGGTCTTGCGACGTTATGCGGTATTAGCTACCGTTTCCAGTAGTTATCCCCCTCCATCAGGCAGTTTCCCAGACAGTACTCACCCGTCCGCCGCTCGTCACCCGGAGAGCAAGCTCCCCTGTGCTACCGCTCGACTTGCATGTGTTAAGCCTGCCGCCAGCGTTCAATCTGAGCCATGATCAAACTCTTCAATTAAAAGCTTGATGTGCTTCCACTCGAGAAGCGATGCTCAA
>NZ_JBJZOU010000061.1:0-255 GCF_057808395.1 Serratia sp. TSO36
AAGACAAGCTGTACCTCTCACCGGTTCTTGACTTGTACAACGGTGAAATCATCGCGTATGCACTGGCGCGCAGGGCAGAGTTTACTCTGGTAAAAACCATGCTGGACAAGGCGCTGGGCAAACTGAAGCCAGACGAACAACCGGTGTTGCACAGCGACCAGGGCTGGCATTACCGGATGGCGGCTTACCAACATCAGTTACGGGAAAAAGGAATAAAACAGAGCATGTCTCGCAAAGGGAACTGCCTGGATAATG
>NZ_JBJZOU010000062.1:0-255 GCF_057808395.1 Serratia sp. TSO36
GGGGGGGGGGGGGGGGGGGGGGGGGGGGGGGGGGGGGGGGGGGGGGGGGGGGGGGGGGGGGGGGGGGGGGGGGGGGGGGGGGGGGGGGGGGGGGGGGGGGGGGGGGGGGGGGGGGGGGGGGGGGGGGGGGGGGGGGGGGGGGGGGGGGGGGGGGGGGGGGGGGGGGGGGGGGGGGGGGGGGGGGGGGGGGGGGGGGGGGGGGGGGGGGGGGGGGGGGGGGGGGGGGGGGGGGGGGGGGGGGGGGGGGGGGGGGGG
>NZ_JBJZOU010000063.1:0-255 GCF_057808395.1 Serratia sp. TSO36
GTCTTGAACTGGAACAGCACCCGGGCCATCCACGCTTTCAGCCCCAGCGGCAAACGCACTTTGGCACACAGCAGAATGATCGCCACCATGCAAAACGCCGGGATCAGCTGCACGAACACCATAAACAGCGTGGCCATGCTGGCGTAGTCTTCCGCCACCATGACTTCCGGAATTTGAATCAGCCGGATTTCATTGCCGATGCCGGCGACGCGCATGTTGATAAACGGGAACATGTTGGCCAGCACCAGCATGAAC
>NZ_JBJZOU010000064.1:0-255 GCF_057808395.1 Serratia sp. TSO36
CTTCCAGCCCTTCCGCCGTCGTGGTGACCAGCGTCACTACCGGCCCCTGATGGCTGAAGTGGTAAAACAGGATCCAGGCGCCGATCAGCGCGGTCACGATGGGAATGATCCACACCGGCGACCAGCGCTTGATCTTCTCGACGTCCGCGACGCTATGATTATTTTCCGTCACCTTGCGGCTCCTTGTTGATTGTTTCACTTGCGCGATCCCAGGTCAGCCGGGGATCAAATGTCATGGCGGCGAACATGGTGAGG
>NZ_JBJZOU010000065.1:0-255 GCF_057808395.1 Serratia sp. TSO36
CCCCGCCCAGCGCGTCGATCACGCCGGCCGGCAGGCTCTCTTCGTCATCCGGATAGCGGTACAGCGTGGCATTGCCCAGCGCATCGACATAGCGCGTCGGGCGCCCCAGCGTATCCCAGTGCTGCGCTTCGCTGCTGCCGTCCGGGTACGCGACGGCGAACAGCCGGCCGCTGTTGCGCGAATATTGATAGCGCGTCACGCGGCCGAGCGGATCGGTCTCCGACAGCAGGCGGCCGTAAGGATCCCATTCGCTCT
>NZ_JBJZOU010000066.1:0-255 GCF_057808395.1 Serratia sp. TSO36
CCGCCTTCTGGGTGGTGAAGCCGCAGATCGGCCGTGAAGGCGTCTCCGGGCTGGGCACGCTGCTCTCCGGCGCCTATATCGAACTGCAGCCGGGCAACAAGGGCAAAGACGGCAAAGACAACTATCAACTGCTCGACGCGCCGCCGCTGGCCTCTCCGGATGCCAAAGGGCTGCGCATCGTGCTGGACAGCGAAAAATCGGGCCAGCTCAACGCCGGCGATCCGGTGCTGTTCCGCGGCTACCGCGTCGGCTCGG
>NZ_JBJZOU010000067.1:0-255 GCF_057808395.1 Serratia sp. TSO36
CCACCCGCATGCCCTGCGCCGACATGTCGAACGCCACGCCGCTGTCTTTCCAGAAGCGCACGTTGGTGGTGACCAGCTGATCGTAAGGCGCGGTAATGAACAGCTGATAGCGCATGGCGCGCGTTTTAGGATCGAAATAGCTGGTTTCCACCGAGCCGACGCGGTAGCCGCGGAACAGCACCGGATCGCCGGCGTTGAGCTGGCCCGATTTTTCGCTGTCCAGCACGATGCGCAGCCCTTTGGCATCCGGAGAGG
>NZ_JBJZOU010000068.1:0-251 GCF_057808395.1 Serratia sp. TSO36
TTCTGAGTTCGGCATGGGGTCAGGTGGGACCACCGCGCTATTGCCGCCAGGCAAATTCGTTTCATTCCAACCGCTTCACTCTCGTGTCGCCATCAGAACCAATCTCGGAACTTCGCTGAAAATCTCTTCGTCTCTAAAACACCTTCGGTGTTGTAAGGTTAAGCCTCACGGATCATTAGTACTGGTTAGCTCAATGCATCGCTGCACTTACACACCCAGCCTATCAACGTCTTAGTCTTAAACGTTCCTTC
>NZ_JBJZOU010000069.1:0-244 GCF_057808395.1 Serratia sp. TSO36
TTGATCTATATTTGCAGGGAGGTCCCGTGTGGGAAATTAAAACAACGGATGCGTTTGATAACTGGTTTAGCTCACTCCACGATGCCGATCGGGCTGGCGTGCTTGCCGCATTGATGATCCTGCGGGCGGAAGGATTTGGCGCGAAAATGGGGTGGGATTCTCCGGTCAAAGAGGTGGTCAACCCCGCCTTTATCAACCTGGAAAGCCGCAATGGGCTCGGCTGGCTGGAAGGTTTCAATGAGAT
>NZ_JBJZOU010000070.1:0-233 GCF_057808395.1 Serratia sp. TSO36
ATACCGCACACTCTTACCGGAGGGACAGGAACCCTGCTCGATAAACACGGTATAGACCAGACAATAAAGTTGATTGAAGATCAGAAAGACGAGGATGTCTCCACTCTCAGGGGGAGAATATGAGCAAATTGATAATGGCAATAGCGCTACTGTTTACTGTTCTCATGGTGCAAGGATGCAAAAAAAGCATGGAATATGAACCACAGGATTTTTTTGAAGGCCGGCAGCTGGAC
>NZ_JBJZOU010000071.1:0-206 GCF_057808395.1 Serratia sp. TSO36
CAGCGGGGCTACTTCTCCCTTCCGGCCTAGGCTGCAGTGGGCCTGCCCCCGCCTTGACCAGATCCGTAATGATCTTGATCCGCTCTGGCGTGTTCTTGTCAAAGATAGCGTTATTTATCGCCCAGAACAATAAGGTCATTTCTTCCTTAGCTGGACGATTTAAGATCTCTTTGTTTACTGATGACAACAGTTTATCCAACTGCGGC